>VMCP01000264.1 GCA_008081305.1 Bacteroidota bacterium
CAGCCTATCAGGATCCTACGACGGACAACACCCAGTGGGTGGCTGTGGATGTTAAGCCTTACAAAAAGTTGGATAAGACAGTCACACTAGCACAAATTAAAGCAGATCCTCGACTATCAGATATAGGATTGATAAGGCAGCCGCGTTTGTCTGTGATTTCTATTTCAGAAGGCCATTTTAACATTATCTTAGAGCTTGCGAATGAACCATAATTCAGATACCAAAGAATTACTCAGTGCTTCCCGAGCTTCGCTCATATTTAAGCGATTTGCACTAGAGTTGGTTGAGAATTACGTTGATTTAAAAGAGTTAGCCATTATCGGACTGCAACCAAGAGGGGTGGCTTTGGCGGAAGTGGTAATGAAAGAGTTGAAGGCAATCACCTCACATGATGTCCTGTTTGGGACACTCGATAATACATTTTATAGAGACGATATAGGTAGAAGCGGAGAAATCCACATTCCGAAACCCTCTAAAATTGATTTTTCAACGGAAGGTAAAAGAATAGTGTTAATTGATGATGTACTCTACACGGGAAGAAGCGTGCGTTCGGCAATTGATGGACTAATGAGATTTGGTAGGCCACAATCCATAGAATTGATGGTACTCGTAGATCGTGTATTCCAACGTGAAGTCCCGATAAAGCCTGATTATATTGGAGTTAGTATTGATAGTAGAAATACTGAACATTACGTAAGGGTTAATTGGTTAGATGATAATAAAGCAGAGGTTTGGTTAAAGGATAAGGAAAATGACTGAGGTTAAACAAAAGCATCTACTGGGTATCAAAGGCATGAATGCCAACCAATTGGAAACTATTTTTCAAACCGCAGATAATTTTCTTGAACTACTTCAGTCGCCAGTGAAAAAAACTCCGGCTCTGAGGGATGTCACTATAGCTAATTTGTTCTTTGAAAACTCTACCCGAACACGTGTGTCTTTCGAATTGGCGGAGAAAAGACTAGGTGCGGACGTGGTGAATTTTTCTTCTTCGAGTTCGAGCGTGAAAAAGGGCGAAACCCTCATTGACACAGTAAATAACATTCTCAGCATGAAGGTCGATATGGTGGTCATGCGACACCCTGCTCCTGGAGCGTGTCGTTTCTTGTCGAAACACATCGATGCTCAAATCATTAACGCGGGTGACGGTACCCATGAACATCCAACGCAGGCATTGTTGGATGCTTTTTCTATGAGAAACCATTTTGGCGGGAGTATTGAAGGAAAGAAGGTAGTGATTGTGGGCGATATCAAGCATTCACGAGTTGCGATAAGTAACATACATGCATTACGATTGTTAGGTGCAGAGGTTATGGTCTGTGGACCTTCAACGCTCATTCCGAAAAATATTGAATCACTAGGTGTTAAAGTAAATACCCGTATAGAGGAAGCATTGGAATGGGCCGATGTTGCCAACATGCTTCGAATACAATTAGAACGTCAAGACGCAAGGTTTTTTCCTTCGCTAAGAGAATATACGCGCTTGTATGGTCTTGATAAGAATAGATTGGACGCGTTAAACAAAGATTTGCTTGTTATGCATCCAGGACCGATCAATCGTGGTGTAGAGATTAGTAGTGATGTAGCCGATAGTGGTCAAAGCATTATATTACAACAAGTTGAAAATGGTGTAGCCGTTCGGATGGCTGTATTGTTTTTATTGGCACAAGGAAATTTATAAGAGAAATATGAATCCTATTCTGGTGGAATTGAGGCGCGGAGGAGTATTGGAGAGTTTCCACCGAGGCGTGATTTGTGTAGTTGATGAGAACGGAAACGTAGTGTATTCTAGAGGGAATATTCAGCAAATTTGTTATCCGCGCAGTGCCATGAAGTACTTTCAACACCTTCCGATTATAGTTGATGGTATTTTTGATCATTTTGGATTTACCTCCCAAGAATTATCGTTGATGTGTGGATCGCATAATGGAGAGCCCATTCATGAGGAAGTGGCACAGGAAATATTGCGTAAAATCGGAAAATCTGTGAAAGATTTGGGCTGTGGTTCGCAATCTCCAACGCGTAAAAGTGATTGGGTAAACCTCATCAAAAAAGGACTCACACCAAGTGCTATTCATAACAATTGCTCGGGTAAGCATGCAGGGTTTTTATCATGGAATACGTATCACGATATAGAATCAGGTTCGTATTTAAATCCAGAGTTTGAATTACAGCAGCGGATTAAGTCTGTTTTTTCTTCTTTTTACGAGATAAAAGAGTCTGAACTTAAGTTGGGCATTGATGGATGCAGCGCTCCAACCTATGCTATGCCAGTATATAATCAAGCATTATCTTACAAAAATCTAGTGGCGCCAAATAAGAACATTTCGGATGACTTAAAAATGGCGGCTCAACGTGTGGTAAAAGCGGTGATTGAATATCCTGAAATGGTGGCAGGTACAAAGCGATATTGTACGGATTTGATGCGCGTAACCAAAGGTAGAATCATTGGAAAGACTGGAGCCGACGGGGTATATTGTTTAGCTATACCAGAAAAGAAGTGGGGTATCTCCATTAAAGTTGATGATGGAAGAATGGGGCCGCAATACCAAATTGCTCAAGAATTATTGAAACATCTAGGCTTAATAACAGAACAAGAAGCCAAAGAACTTGACCCTTACCGCGAATTTGATTTGTCTAATTTTGCAGGTAATATTGTTGGTTCATCCAAGGTGGTCAATGTTTCAAATGAAATCAATAATGGATAATAGCCTTGAAAAAATCTCTTTCTTTATTAAGAGATAAACTGACAAAGAGTTAATTGGTTTACCACTTTGGCCTACTATGTGCAACCTAATGCGAAAACCGAAATCAATCATCGGTATTTTCAGACCATAGGCCATCAATCAGCTACTCGAAATTACCTTGGTTTGTCTATAAAATATAACTTCACAGATACCAGAGAGAGTTATTTATTTTAGCGAATCGACTTAAAAATCTTTTCCCAACGGATTCCTTTGGTTTCATACATCATGGTTTGTCCGTGAATCATGGGTTCCCCGATGTCGTTGATTCCAATTACTTTCTTTAAGGAGAAGAATGTAAACAATGGCTTACCTAGAATGTGGTTCTCTGGTACATATCCCCAGAACCGAGAATCTGAACTATTGAACCGGTTATCACCCATCATCCAGTAGTAACCATACTTAAAGGTGTATTCCTTGATCTCTGCGCCGCTACCGCCATCGAGAAAGAACTTCCCGTTCTGCTCTACAATGTTTTGCTCTTCGTAGTAATTGATAGCAGCCTTTAACCAGTCCCAATTTCTTTTATTTAGTGTGATGGTTTCACCTCGCTTTGGAAGGTAAATTGGGCCGTAATTATTCAGGTCCCAGTTATGCTTCAAATAAGTCGTTGTATTGGTGTCAGGGAATAAATGGCGGTCGTATCCTTCATCAATAACATCTTCAAAGATTCCTGCTACGGATGGATCATTTTTGATATTCTCGACGTTTTCCTTCCATGTGTAGATGTGATATGGAATCAGCATTTTACCCTGCTGTTTGGTTGCACGAAGTATTTCTGGAGCTACGCGATAAGGGATGGTGAAATCTCCTAACTCATGATTCATTAGAAATTCTTGGGAGATGTACTCATTCATCATGATGAGGTAACGTTTTTGCTGTTTACCTATCGCTGGAAGCTTTTTATCATTGATGTAGATATCACCGCCTTTCAATTGCAGTGAATCTCCCGGTATACCTACGCAACGTTTTACGTAATTATCTTTTTTATCAACAGGAAACCCGTCATCGGCAGGCCAATTGAAGACGATTACATCGTTGTTTTTGATTTTGTACCAACCAGGTAAGCGCATATAAGGGAATTCTACCAATTCGGAATATGCTTTCATACCTGCAATTTCCTTGGGAGCTAAAACCGGAACAGAAACTGGCGTTAAAGGTATTCGCATACCAATGTTGGTCCGGCTGACTACCAAATAATCGCCTACCATGAGATTCGATTCCATGGATGGAGTAGGGATCTGATATAGGTCGAAATATAAGGCACGCATACCACCAGCCACATAAGCAGCAAATAATATGGCATCTCCCCATTCCCTCATGCCGCTATTCTTCGGTAAGTTTTTCTTTCTCCAATCTTTGTTTCCCCCTTGTCCTATATAGGCCAATTTTTTATCAAAAAAGAGATAAGGGAAATAAGCAAATGTGAGGACAATTCCAGCAAACTGTTGACCCAAGCTGTGTTTGCCAAAACTTCGTAAAAGATCTAATTTGATATTGAATGAGAATAATATATTCAATCCAGGAATCACCATGCCTGCCATATACCATTTAGGACGACCGACAAGTTTGATCCAAAACCACCAGTTTGCTATAGGAATCCAGGCAAGTATTGGGTTGATCCCTCCAAGTTTGAACATTTTGGACAATCCTAAACGGGTTAG
>VMCP01000231.1 GCA_008081305.1 Bacteroidota bacterium
GAACACCAGACTACCGCGATTTAGATTCGGATAACGATGGAATTCCAGACGAGGTGGAAAAGGGATCTGATGGTAATAATCCAATCGATACAGACGGAGATGGAACGCCAGACTATCGCGATTTAGATTCGGATAACGATGGAATCCCAGACGAGGTAGAAAAGGGATCTGATGGTAATAATCCAATCGATACAGACGGAGACGGAATACCAGACTATCGTGAATTAGATTCTGATGATGATGGAATTCCAGATAGTATCGAAGCAGGAGATGACGGCAAGAATCCAGTAGATACAGACGGAGATGGAACGCCTGATTATCGTGATTTAGATTCGGATAACGATGGTTTGTCTGATGAAGAAGAGGCAGGCGATGATGGAGATAATCCTGAGGATTCTGATGGAGACGGAATACCAGATTTCCGAGAGTTAGACGCGGATGATGACGGTGTTAAGGATGCTGATGAATTTGAAGGAGATTGTGACGGTGATGGTATTCCGAATAACAGAGATAGCGACCCTTGTGAACCGATTATTCCAAACGGCTTCTCTCCAAACGGTGACGGAGTGAATGATAATTTCCAAATTCCTGGAATTGAAGCTTACAAGAACAATAAAGTAATTATCTATAACCGTTGGGGTAATGTAGTTTATCAAGCTTCTAGATATCAAAATCAGTGGGATGGTACAAGTAACACAGGTATTAGGGTGTTAGACACAGACGGTAAAGTACCTGATGGAACCTATTTCTATTTTGTTGATCTTGGTGACGGTTCTAAGCCAAGAAGTGGATCACTTTACATTAACCGAGTTAAAAAGTACTAGAATGAAAAACATATTATATAAATCCATATTTATGTTTGGTTTAGTTTGGGCTACGAGTGGATTAGCCCAAATTGAGCCGATGTATGGTATGTACAGATTTAATGCAAATGCCATTAATCCAGCTCAGGCTGGTTCATCAAAACAAATGGATGTTGCTTTGTTATCGCGTTGGCAATGGTCAACACTTGAAGGTGCGCCAAAAACACACGTGGCCTCTTTTTCCACACCCTATCGTGAAAATGTAGGTTTTGCGGTCAATATGGTCTCTGATAATATTGGTCCGGTTTCAGATTTCTATTTGGGTGCCGATTACGCTTACCAAATTCCTATTTCAAACGAAACAAAACTATCAGGGGGAATTAGATTAAGTGTGATTAATCACCGGGTAAACTTAGCAAATAGAAATATCATAGATCAGACAGATGAAGCCTTTAAGTATAATTTAAATAGCGGATTTCGTGTGAATCCAGGACTTGGATTTTTATTAATCAACCCAAAGTATTACGTCGGGTTTTCTATGCCTCGGATTCTGAGATACAGCTATGGTGACCAATTTAATATAAGTACATACAAGGATGTCCAGCATACGTTCTTATACGCTGGTTTTGAAAAAGAATTGAATAGAGATATCACCTTAAGGCCAAGTTTTATCTCAAACTTTGCCGTAAATTCTCCCCTGAGTATTGATGTGAATGTAACTGCCTCGGTTTTTGATCGCTTTGATATTGGGTTAATGTATCGTTTACAAGATGCAATCGGATTAGTGACAGGCTACCGGTTTACAAACGGCTTATATTTGGGTTATAGCTATGAGTATCCTATCTCTCAAATGAGAAGGGTAACTCGAATGTCAAATGAGTTTGCCTTGCGCTTCACATTCGACGATTTCAGAGAAAAGAAGATATTGACACCGCGATACTTTAATTAACCAACTATGAAATCCCTGGTAACTCTATTCTTGGTTTTTACGCCTTTGTTTGTCTTATCTCAATGGGATAAGACTGGTAAGCCATTTCAAGAGAAATTGGATTATTATCATGCCGCAAAGGAATATGAATCCTCGATGGATTCAGTTAATTCTTCTGATTTAATTCAATACGCAAGAGTTCTATATTACCAAGGTGAAGAATCTAAAGCTCTAGAGGTTTTCAAAGTCTTAATGGACAAGGGCGAACTTAACACAGTAAAGGATTTAAATGCATTTCATACCTGCGTGATGAAAATGCAATATATGTCGGATGCAGATTTTTTATGGAAGTATGGACAAACCTATACTGATGCTGGAATCATTGGTTTTAGTGATACCCTGATTAAATCCAAAGATGAATTTCTAATTCAATCGACCTGTTTTAATTCGGATGAATATGAGGATTTATCTCCTTTTATCATAGGAGACCAATTATGCTTTGTTTCTGCTCGCCCATCGAATAATAGTGATGTAGGAAAATACAACTACAACAATCAATTTTATTATGATATTTATACCGTAGATGGTTGTAATGTAAAACCGCTTAAGGCATCCAAAGTTTTACCTGTTAACATTAATACAAAATTTCACGATGGACCTGCGCATTTTGTGAATGATTCAAGTTATTTTTTTCTCACAAGAAATATTGAGTATAGCACAATTATTAACCTAGGTTTAGTCTATTCGCATAGAGATTCAATGGGGCAGTGGTCTTCATGGACCCCATTTAATTTTAATTCTGAATTCTACAGTACCCAGCATCCCTTCTTTGATACAACAGAAGGTAAATTGTATTTCTCATCAGATATGCCTGGTGGGAATGGTGGTTTTGATCTGTATTATTCTACATTGACAGACTCTGGTTGGTCGAAACCAAAGAATTGTGGTGTTGATATCAATAGCGCAGGTGATGAAGTATTTCCCTATTACCACAGTGGAGCACTTTATTTCTCTTCCAATGGTTACAAATCGTTGGGTGGTTTAGATATATATCGTTATTCCAATGGTGAAATTCAGTCCATGGTGGGATTAAATTCAATGGGTGATGACTATGGACTTATTTATTTAACGGATACAAGTGGTTTACTGACAACAAACCGTTCCGAGGGTTTTGGAAAAGACGATATCTTGAGATTTACCGTTCAACAACCACGAACGAAAGACGAGGATTTATACTTAATTACCTCAGATGAGTCTTTGGTCAAGGTCGACTTTGGTGAGCCTAAAATGGCTAAATTACGAGTGGCTATTTTTGATTCTAAAACCAAAGATTGGATTGAAAGTCCCACTATTTCATTGGATATCACCAATATTAATTCTGGTATCCGATCTCAATTCACTGTGGAGCAAGATTCTGTAAAAATAAATTTGGGCTATTTGGCAGATGATTCCATATTTCAAATTGAGATTAGGGTAAATAGAAATGGATATAAACCTAGAAAAGTAATCTATAAATCAATAACGCCTCAGTCGGGTGTTTTAGATTTAGGGAATATTTATTTATTCAGAGAACCCAACTACAACCCGCCACCAAAGACTATTGACCCTGAACTTCCGATTGTATATTTCGATTTAGATAAGAGTGTTATCAGGAATTCAGAGGAGCACAAATTAGATTCAGTAGCACAAATACTAAAAGCACATCCTGAATTGCGATTGGAAATTAAGGCATTCACTGATTCAAGGGCAACTTTTGAATACAACTTGAAGCTTGCAGAGAGACGAGCAAGGGCGACCATCGCATACTTGTTAACTAAAAATATTTCACGGGAACGTTGTATTTATGCTGTATACGGAGAGACCAACTTGGTTAATGACTGCGGTGATAATAAAGATTGTAACGAACAATTTCACCAGTTGAACCGCAGAGTGGAACTAGGAATTTTACATTGATTTAATGAATTACGGATTGAAAAATAAACTTTGGGCCATCGGCTTAACTCTACTTTTCTGTTTTACTGAGATTTCTGCACAGAGCTCTGAACAGCCTAAAACAGACGATAAAAACACTTCTTTGAAGTTGGCACGAAAGCATTACTTAAAAGGTGATTACAGTAAAACTTATCAAACTTACTTGACCCATTACAACGAATTCAAAACTCTTACGAAAAGAGATTGGGTGAGATTTAGGGGTGCGGCGCTGCTTCTTGGAGATAAAGAAGTGAATAAAGTAAATTCTTTAATTAAGCCATTCTCAGATACGGAGTTCTTTAAAGATATATTGCTTGGTGTCGACGTGAATATTGGAGATTTTAAAATGCACCGATTGGGTTGGAATACTCAAGAATATGAGGAGTTTGCTCCGATTTTATTAGAGGATAAATTATTTTTCGTGTCGTCTCAGCCCAATGTAAATATGGATTTGGGTAAATACGATGTAAACCAACAAGCTTTTTATGATGTTTTTTGGGTAGATTCTAGTGGAACCATTTCCAACGCGAATAATTTTTTACATGGTACATCTGCAAATTCTATTAATTCCCACTTTCACGATGGCCCTCTAACTTCAACGGATTCTCTTGAAAAATTCATTTTAAATAGGAACGCAGATACCGGGAAGGGCTTGATCGGAATGGCATGGTTTGAATCGAATAAGAAG
>VMCP01000060.1 GCA_008081305.1 Bacteroidota bacterium
TTATGATACGGCCAACCATCCTCCAAAAGCAATGGAAGGAAGGGGCCACTTTCTATTGGAATCCACACAAGCGGCGGTTAGAAATCTCTCAAAAAACGAAAATGGTTTCTTTTTAATGGTGGAAGGAAGTCAAATAGATTGGGGTGGTCACGCTAATGATGTAGAATACGTCATTTCAGAAACCCTCGATTTTGACTCAACCATTGCTTGGGTTGGTGAATGGGCAAAAACAAACGGCGAAACATTGGTAATCATAACCGCGGATCACGAGACCGGTGGATTGAGTTTAGCGGCCGAAACCGAGGACGGAAAGATTTTACATCAGTTTTCTACTGAACATCATACCGCTATTCCCGTTCCAGTATTCTCATTTGGTCCACAATCAAAACAGTTTTCGGGCGTTTATCAAAATAATGAGTTGCATCAAAAAATATTAGATGCATACGATTTAGACTATTAATTCAATGGTAGAAACCCCCATTACCTTTGGCATCATCATTCCAGCGCGTTACGGAAGTACCCGTTTCCCAGGAAAACCCTTGGCTAATATACTTGGGAAACCCATGATTTTAAGGACCATAGAAGCAGCCCAAAAAGCAGCGCCTGATTGTGGGATTGCCGTGGCAACGGACGATAACCGAATTGCTCAAGTGGTATCAGGACATGCGGAGGTTATTATGACCAAAGCCACCCATCAAACTGGTACCGATCGGATTGCGGAAGCCGTTGATTTGTTAAATTGGGATTGCGACGTTATTGTAAACCTGCAGGGAGATGAGCCATTTGTAACCGCTGAACAAATTCAAGCATTGTTGCAGCCTTTCAAATCTCAAAATACCGATATCGCAACCTTAAAAAAGCGTATGCAAAACGATGAATTGGTGAGTAATCCGAATGTGGTTAAGGTTATTACTGACAAAAATAACCGGGCACTTTATTTTAGTAGAAGCGTTATCCCTTACAACAGAGGGAATACCAACTACCCATACTTTCGCCATTTGGGGATGTATGCCTACAGAAAGCATATCGTTAAAAAACTCAGTCTGCTAAATGCTACCCTATTGGAGGAAACCGAAATGCTAGAGCAACTCCGTTGGATGGATTACGGTTATGTCGTTAGAGTGATTGAGACCGAGCACGAGGGTCCAGCGGTTGATACGCCCGAAGACATTAAAATTGCTGAAGCGTATTTGAAATCTACTTAAGCTCTAGCACATCCAACTCAACTACATGGATGATTTCAAGATTTATAGCTCGGGTTTCCTTTTTGGCTGCGAGTCGATTGTAATGCTTGAGAAAATCTTTTGACTGCTTTTTTCGATTGGGTATCAAATAATATACCTGTTGATTGTTTTGAGTTCGAAAAACTCTAAACCCATTAGCGGTAAAGAACTGAGATCGCTGTTGCTGACTCATCCGATTGGTATAGTCAAACTCATAATAAATCAAAGGACTCATGCAGGTGCGATTTCTACCAAGTACCGGAAGACTTAAATAAAGTACAAATTGCGATCGCTCAAGAAAGTCCAAAACCCATTGCTGTTTTTTCCTAGAAATACCTTGAGGTGAAAATTCATAGGTATGATAAATAACATCACCACCAAGATGAAATGCGGAGATACCTTCTAGCGATTTTATAACTTTTATGAATTTTGAAAATGAATCCGGCGACTGTCTCCCACGACGATCATCTAAATGAATAACCCAATGATTCGGTTCAAACTCAATAGAATCCGTGTAGGTTTGAACACCATTTTTCATTATCCATGCTTGTTTCTGTCCGTGAAGGTTTAAAAAAGCAAACAAAAAAACCGATAAACCAAGGTAGTTTCTCATGCTATTGAATAC
Organism: Bacteroidota bacterium; assembly: GCA_008081305.1. Taxonomy (GTDB): domain Bacteria; phylum Bacteroidota; class Bacteroidia; order NS11-12g; family UBA955; genus VMCP01. Next base: position 1,849 of record VMCP01000060.1, read on the forward strand.
CGATAAGGTGTAAAAGGTAAATCAAGAAACAGGCTTAAATGCCTCAAACGCATTACTGCAGTTTTTACAATAATGCATACTCCTACATAAAGTAGGACCAAATGGCGTTTGCATGGTGGTGTTTCGGCTATTGCACAAAGGACAAGGAGTATCACTCAGTACATCTAGTTCAATGTATCCATCGTGTTTGGGAGGCGGGGCTAGTCCATGCTGTTTGAGTGCCGCTCTCCCTTTTTCGGAAATTAAGTTGGTATTCCACTGTGTTTCAAATGACGTTTCAACCTCTACTTCTTCGTAACCAACCGCAACTAATTTTTCTTTGACCATTTCCTCCATGATCTTTAGTGCGGGGCAACCGGAAAAGGTTGGAGTCAATTGAACATAGGCTTGTTTATCCTCAGAGGAGGCAATTTTGGTGACAATCCCCAAGTCCACAATCGAAATCGTTGGAATCTCAGGATCCATTACCTCCTCTAACGAAGCTTTAATATGTTGTTCTCTTGTATTCAAGAATTACCAGTCTGCTGCAGGATCAATGCTAAATACTTCCGTCATTTCGTCTAATAACGGCTGAAGATATTCGGTATGTTGACCTTTTCTTCCTCCATTCGAAGCTTCCGAGTCCAAAGATGGAATCGTGTAACCAAAGGCCATCAACTTTTCAGAAACCGTTTCATACCACTTGGCTTTTAGCTCGTCTTCGCCTCCAAAAATATTGGCTTCGATTAACTCCTTTTCATAATCCGAGGATTCAAACATCCCCAAAGCCATGGAAAATGATTCGTTGATGGCGGTTTGAATGCGTAATCGCGATTCTTCTGTAGCCGCCAACTGTTTTAACCACGTATCGGCGTGCATGGTGTGGTATTTGATTTCGCCTTTAAACTTTCGGGCCACCATTTGCAATGGCTCCACCACGGTATCAACTAGCATCTCCATTCTTAATGCGCTTTGATGGTCAAAAAAGAAATGTCTCACCAAGGAAAAGTCATACTCGCCTATCGGCATTTCTACCAAATGACATGAATGAAACTGCTCTGCATTGCGGGTGAAAGCAACCGTATCCGGATCACTCTCGCCCAACTCCTGAAGGATTTCATACAAGGCCAATGATTGACCAATTTTATCCTGGGCCATGCTCGAGAAAGCAATATCCTCTTCCAGAATAGGGCCTAAACCGGTCCATTCAGAATTACGATGACCGAGGATCAACAGATCGTCTGCCATTCTGTATAGTAGGTCTTTCAGACCCATCACGTGCTTATCGTTGAATTCCATTATGCGTTTTGTTTTTGACGCTCCTTAAACGCCTTGATTCGATCCATTACTTTGTAAGAATTTGGATCCCTGTGATGCTTGGAGGCGGTTGTTTCGAAAATATCTGCATCCTCGTATTGAGTAGCTAAAATCTCGGACGTCTTCACCACCCAAAGGTTCACACATTGTCCTCTTCTGGAATATTGCTCCTTTGCGAACATCATGGCTAATTCTGAAGAGGGGGCATGAACACTGCCGACATGTATGTGGTGCGTTCCTCTCTTTTTCTGTTCGAATACCTCGTATGTTTGAAAATGATCCATTGGGTCAAGCTCACCCTGTTTTGAGTCGCCATCGAGATTGGCTCGGTTAATTCTTGGATCTAAACTATCTATTTTCATGTTTCGTGGGGGTAGTAATGTGGTATTAAGATAATGGTGCAACGTATTCAGCGTCTTTTTGCAAAATCGCACGACGCACCCAACGTCCTTTTTCTTCAGCCATACGACGTACGGCTAGTCTTTCCTTATTGCAAGGACCGTTTCCGTTGATGACTTGTTTAAATACGTCCCAATCTGGCTCGGTGTACTCCCATTTACCGGTTTCCTCGTTTTTCTTCAAATTCGGATCTGGCAAGGTTAAACCTAAGTCCCATATTTTAGGAACATACATATCTAGGAATGTTTGACGCATTTCATCATTGGTTCCCATTTTTACTTTCCATCTCATCAAAACTTCGGTATGCACAGACATTTTATCTGAAGGTCCGAAGAAATGCATGATTGGCTCCCACCAGCGAGTAAGTGCTTCTTGCACCATCTCTCTTTGCTTGGCTGTTCCTGTTGCTAAGAATACCACATTATCGTGACCGTATTTCAAGTGGAATGACTCCTCTGCACAGATTCTATCGAGTGCGCGGCAATATGGTCCATAACTTCCCTTACTGTTTGCCAACTGATTCACGATGGCACCGGCATCGATCAACCAAGCGATAACTGCGCTATCTGCCCATGTTAATGCTGGGTAATTAAATACATTGGAATACTTACTCTTACCGTTAATCAGGTCGTTGATCATATCCTCACGACTCTTACCAAGTGTTTCTGCTGCGTTGTATAACAATTGCGCGTGTCCGACTTCATCTTGAACTTTTGCCATCAATGCTAACTTTCTTCTAAATCCAGGAGCGCGGGTAATCCATGTGCCTTCTGGCAAAGACCCGATGATTTCAGAGTGAGCGTGTTGCTCAA
>VMCP01000062.1 GCA_008081305.1 Bacteroidota bacterium
CTGATTACGATGAAGAATTAGACACCGTGATCTACGAGGGGGATAATGTAACATATCGAGCAACTTACCTAATTGATGAGGAAGGAAGTGTATTCCACGAGTCAATTAACCACATGCCTATAGGTCGTAACGTAAATGAATACTTGCGTTTGATCGATGCCTTCACCCACGTTCAGGAGAAGGGCGAGGTTTGTCCGGCTAACTGGGAAGAAGGTGCAGATGCGATGAATGAAACCCGTGACGGTGTAGCTGACTATTTGAAATCACACTAATCATTACACCTATGCTTTTTGAACTGGATACCGATACACTACAAAACGTGGTGAGTGACAACGCTAAAGTGATGGTGCAGTATTCTGCTTCATGGTGCGGCAACTGCCGAATCATGAAACCAAAATTTAAGCGTATGTCAACAGAAAACGATGATATCACTTTTGTGATTATTGACGCTGAGAAGAATCCTGAGTCGCGCAAACTAGCAGATGTTTCAAATCTTCCAACGTTTGCTGGATTCGTTGATGGTGAATTGGTAAACCAAGTTCAAACGAATAAAGCAGATGTGCTGGCGGATTTAGTATCAGAAATAGCTTAAAATGAAAATACCTGTAATCAAACATCTAACCGAGTTCGCTGAGAAAAACGATGCGGACTTCCTTGAAGAGACCATCCAAGTCTTAGAGGATTTAACGGAATTACCAAGCCTGAAAGATGAAGAATTGGATGTGATAGGCGAGTTGATTTCGAACCTTTACGGAGCGTTAGAGGTTCAAAAGGCAATGGAAGATGGCACATCCAAGAAAGACGCGTTGAATGGTTTCATGAAGCGTGTGCTTGGATCAATTGATAAGTAACAGGTAATAAAGTAATGCATTTAAAGGGGCCAGTGGCCCCTTTTTTTATTCTATATCGTTTAGTGTTTCATCGGATCCTTCAATCAGGCTTTCTCCAGGTTGGTCTAACTCTGTGACCTCTCTAAGGGTTCGTTGAATGGCACGGGTTCGTGTTCCACTTACTTGGTCTAAATGATTTAATCCGGTCTGAATATTGCGTTGGGCTTTTTCAAGTATGCCACCAAATTTGTTGAACTCAGTTTTAACGGATCCTAAAATTTTCCAAACTTCAGAGCTTCTTTTTTGGATGGCTAGAGTTCTGAAGCCCATTTGCAGCGAATTGAGTATAGCGCCTAAAGTAGCGGGACCGGTGACGACTACGCGATATTCTCGTTGGATATCTTCGAGTAATGCGGCCTTGCGTATGACCTCAGCGTAAATCCCTTCAAATGGAAGAAACATGATACCAAAGTCTGTGGTGTAGGGTGGATCTAAATATTTTTCGGAGATATCTTTTGCCATTTTTTTAATGGTTTGTTCTAGATTCTTTTGGGCGGCTTCAATTTCCGTACTTTCAGTTTTATCATAAGCATCTTGAAGTTGTTCATAGGCATCTTTAGGGAACTTAGCATCTATGGGCAACCAAACCGTATCGCCGCTATCATCTGAACCAGGAAGTTTTACTGCAAATTCTACAATGGCATCACTCCCATTTTTAGTTTTTACGTTAGACTCATACTGATCGGGGGCAAGTAGGTTTTCTAACAACATGGATAACTGAATTTCTCCAAATCCTCCTCTCATTTTTACATTACTTAAAACACGTTTCAACCCACCAACATCCTGAGCTAAATTCTGCATTTCTCCTAATCCCTTTTGTACATCTCCCAATTGTCTGCCTACCTGCTCAAATGATTTGCTCAATCGTTCATTTAGTGTTTTTTGAAGCTTCTCATCTACGGTTTCCCTCATCTTATCAAGTTCTTTTCCGGTAGATTCTACGAGTTTGTCTTGTTTCTCTGCCATGGCGTCAAATTTCAATTCCTGAGCTCTGGTGAATGTTTCGATGTTTTTTTGGAAGGCATCATTGAATTCACGAATGGCAAATTTTATCTCCTCCCGACTTTCCTTTGCGCTTTTTAACATTCCATCGTTTATGTGGTTAAGCTTAGTTTCTAGTTGCTTGGTCAAGCGGTCAATGGATTTGTTATTTTCCTCGCGATTCGTAGAAAGAGATTGATTTAATTCCGTTCGGTTATCTCTAAATTCCTCACGGAAAAAGTCCCTCATCTCTTGGGTTAATTGGCTTTTTTTCCCTCCGTTCTTTACAAAGAAAAGACCAATTAAAATCAGGTTGGTTAGGCAAATGGCGACAATTAAATATTCCATACGTATTCCTAATTTACATCTTTTAGATGGACTCTTTATCTAAATAAGTTACATTAAGTAGAACGATGATTGAGAGATATAGAATTGCGTAACTTCGTATTTCTAAGTGCATCGTACATATATCATACGGTTGGTTGGGCTTTTTGCCTTTGCGTTGACCAAGATGCTTACTGCACAGTTGTATGATGCCGATCGTGAGGTTGATGATAGTTTGAGGAAGCCGTTGCCCGTGTATTTGTTGATTTCGAGTTCGCTTAAACACGATGTTCAGTTAATGGAGTACAATAACTACAATATTTATGGAGAAGTAGGGATAAGGCAGTTATATAAATACGGTTTACTTTACTCCATCACGGTTGATAATTTCGAGATTTCAGATGAAACAGTTCATGAAATTGGAACCATGGAATTATCCTATAGAGATATGGACTCATCGCGCTTTAGCCCTGAAATTCTTGCCCATTATCATTGGTATGATGCCCTGAGCGGTTATTTGAATCGAAAGTATATTGGAGCCAATATGCGGTATCAAATCCTAGAGAAAAAAGGCTTTGACTTCTATTCTGCACTGGGTGTTATGTACCAGGATGAATACTGGAAATACAGCGACAATTATCAAGAAATATATGGCATCGCTTCCGAAGGTAATTCCGAACAGTTTAGGTACTATGGGTATATCAAGTCTGCGAAGCGCTTAGCTCAGAAATTTGATGTGTCAGCAGAAGTAACTTTTCAGGGAGATATTAGAAGCATTGGAAGTATTGAAGACCTCAGATGGAATACATTTTTTAGAGCAACCTATGACATCACGCGAAATTTTCAATTATCATTCAATTATTATTACCTGCACTACGAAAAGGCATTGCAAGCGATTGCCCCGATTAATAAGGGCTATATGTTGAGGCTGGGCGTTATGTTGTAAGGTATTTGGTGTAATTTGCCATCGCTATGGATAAGTTGCCAAAGTGCCCTAAATGTCAATCTGAATATACGTATGAAATGCCCCCTTTATTGGTTTGTCCGGAATGTGCCCATGAATGGAATCCAAATGAAAAAACGGTTGAGTATGGCTTAGTCGTAAAAGACGCACATGGTCAGATATTGTCGGATGGGGATTCTGTGGTCGTCATCAAAGATTTACCCGTAAAAGGGGCAAGTAAGAAAATCAAAGTAGGTACCAAAGTGCCGAATATTCGTTTGGTAGAAGGCGATCATAATATCGATTGCAAAGTTCCCGGGTTTGGAGCAATGGGCCTAAAAAGTGAATTCGTTAAAAAGGCCTAGGTTTTTCTAAAGCTAGCTCAATGAAACACCCTTAAACAAAACGAGCAATGACTTTCATCATTGCTCGTTCATTATTCTATTCAGAATAATTTAGTGTAGTATCTGGATTTTATGGGATTTTGAGGTTTGAAGATTATTCATTTTAATCCAATAAACACCATTGTAAACATCTGAAATATCTAAATGTGAGATGGTGCTACCTGGGGCGATAAAGGTCTGTTTTATTAAAGAACCTTTAGCGTCCACTAATTGAATATTTATTTTTTCTTTTCCTGCTTGACCAATTTGAATTACTACCAAATCCTTGGATGGAATAGGGAATACCTTAGATCCCAATACATCCAAAGACGAGATGGAATTTGAGGTTCTCGTATATTCCTGAACAGGTTCATCTATCGTGACGTTTGCGGGATTTTGTGGGTTCCCAATATTTTCCATTGCTACATCACCGTAATAAGTTGGACCTACAATGTAAGGATAAGCACTATTCCAGTTTTCATCGACCGTTGCAAAGTATGCGTAAATGCCTTCAGGATATTCAGGTGTAACACAAAACCGTCCATTGTGAATATCTAAATCGCCGCTATTTTTAATGAACTCATAATCCTCCCGATACATTCCTAATGGGTATTCTGCTGAAATATCTGGGCCATCGGTCACATCACTTCCGTCGGCATAATGCGTTCGTTTTGTTATGTTTCTTTTTTGATATGAACTTTCTATTCTTTTGATGCCGCCTGTACCATCCGTATTGGCATAGCCATATGCACCGTATACAGGAAATCCATCAAACGTGTATCCAAGTAAAGGAGAGTGTTCATTTGGATTGATGACATACAAACCATCGG
>VMCP01000046.1 GCA_008081305.1 Bacteroidota bacterium
GGACGTTGTTTACAACATCGGAGATGCAGTGAACAAAATCGGATTCGGTTTAGTAATCTATGCTTTAAGCCAAAAAGAGAAATAATTAAATATTGTGTTACAAGGAAAAGGGCTCCATTCGGAGCCCTTTTTTTTGCGCTGATGTTAAACCAAAACACTATAAGGTACCAGCAAACCTTACGATCTTAGGATATCGGCTGTTTATCGCCGTTAATAAATGTATAATTGGTTAGTGCTGCATGCGTATCATCTTCTAGTTGCAACCAGCGACGGTATTTTAAAAGCCATTTTAGCCTCAAAGAAGGTAGCCCGTGTTTGAAATAGTTTGTAATTAACGGATTAGCCTTTAGTGTTATATCTTTTTGGTTCATCTGCTCCCATAAGTAGATGATCTCATTTTCTATTTTTTCTAAGATTTGAACGCTGCTGGTAGATTTTCCACTCCCCATGCACGAAGCACAAATTTCGGTATTGGCGATTTCTACGGCTGGACGCACTCGTTCCCTTGTCATTTGAACCAATCCAAATTTGGTCATAGGTAAGATGGTATGTCTTGCACGGTCCGTACTCATCGCCTGTTTTAACGCTTGATGCAGGGCTGATTTCTTTTTTGGATCGCGCATGTCAATGAAATCAACAACAATGATTCCCCCCATATCACGCAACCTTACTTGACGTGCAATTTCCTCCACCGCTTCAAGATTAATTTGAAGTACGTTTTCTTCTCGGTTTTCAGGATTGAAAGAGGTATTACCGCTATTGACATCGATAACGTGAAGCGCTTCAGTATGTTCAATTACTAAATAAGCTCCTCCACTGAATGGAACGGATTTGCCAAACGCACTTTTGATTTGTTTGGTAATCCCGTATTGATCAAACAAAGAGGTTTTTCCTCCGTAGTACTTTAAAATTTTGTCTGGATCAAGTTTGTAGCGTCCAAGGGTGTCTTTTAGTGCGTCAAACACTTCTTTATCGTCTGTTGCAATTCGGCTAAATGAATCATTTACAATATCCCGCAATAGGCTATCTAAACGGTTTTCATTATTTGTAATTCGTTCACCTACTCGTGCTTTTCTCAGACCAAGCACCAATTGATCCCATTTCTTAATGAGGTCCCTTAGATCCTTATCTAACTCTTCTAATTCTACTCCTTCTGCTACAGTTCGGATGATTACACCGAAATTTTTAGGTTTGATGGATTGAGCTAAATCTTTAAGCCTACTTTTTTCTTTGGCATTGCCAATTTTTCTTGATACAGAAATGGTATTGGCAAATGGAACCAAGATAAAATATCTTCCTGGTATGGAAACATCACAGGTAATCTTGGGCCCTTTATTGGCAATAGGTTCTTTGATGACCTGCACCATTAAGGGTTCACCCGTGCGAATGGTTTGGGATATTTTGCCTGCTTTTTGGGTGCGTTCCTCGAAGGAGAATTTATCCAAATCCCCTGGAAAACGTCCGTTTTGACGGATATTTTTGGTGAATTTTTGGATTGATTTGATGTTGGGGCCTAAGTCAAAATAGGTTAAGAACCCATCTCTTTCTGCTTTCAGGTCAACAAAAGCCGCATTCAAAGAAGGTGATATTTTCCGGACTTTACCGAAATAAAAATCACCTACTTGGAAGGCAGCATCAAATTTCTCTTTGTGAAATTCCGAGAGCTTTTTGTTCGCAAGCAAAGCTATCTCAATACCAGACGAATTTTTCTGTATAAATAATTCGTTTGACAATTTTTAAGCCGAATAAATGCGATTACTTTTTCTTGTGACGATTCTTACGCAAACGCTTCTTGCGCTTGTGCGTTGCAATCTTATGTCTTTTTCTTTTCTTACCGCTTGGCATAACTCTAAATATTTATTTTTCACTCTGTTTTCTCTGACGCTCTATGGCAAGATTTAAATAAACCTTGGCATTCGCCGAGTCGCCCTTCGTTCCGTATAAGTCGCTCATTTCAAACAACCAATACGGATTTTGGGGTTGCAAAGATACTAATTTCTCGCACTTTTGGATAGCTTTTTGCCACTGATTTGACTTTTTCAGCAAGTTTAAGTGAATGAAATTCAATTCGACATCGCTGCTATCGATTTTTTGGGATGCTTTAAGGGTCTTAAGAAACGCCATGGGCTGGTTGAGGTATTCGCTTTGATATATGATCAATGCATTTCTCAATGGCATGTTTTCTTCGTCTTTGCCTAGCCCTTCATCAATCCATTGTTTTCCTTTTTGAAAAAGGAAATCACGCTGTTTCTGTTCATTGACCTGTGATGCAGCTAAAAATATACATTCTCTCGCTACTTCCTCCAATGTGCCTTGGCCATGGAATTCCAATAAGTCAGATTTTAGCAGGGTAGACAAGGCCGGATTATTGGTTTCTTTAGACCAATTGAGTGCATATACAAGACTATCCTTTATTGTTTGGCTAGCTTTTTTAAGCACAATACGTGCAACCTTGGGTGGTGGTTTGATATCCTTAAAAACGGAGGTAAGAAATTCTATGCGGTCAACTGGTTTTGAGGTAATGGTTGACTGTGATGCATTAGCCGTGTTAGCAGGATTTTCATCCCCAGATCGTTCGAATGTAGATGACTGCCACTTGTATGACATATAACCAACGACCAATATCAAAGCAATCAGAAGACTGCTTTTTTTGATAAAGGAAGGGTTATTTTGTGTCATCTAAGAGCTTAGGAAATACGCTCGTTTAGTGTATCGCTTTCCTTAACTTGTTGTGCAAACTCTTTAGCAGGCTTGAAGCGCGCTACGTAATGAGCTGGAACAACGAGTGAAGTATTTCGTTTGATATTTCGGGCAACTTTTGTCTTTCGCTCCTTTAATTCGAAGGTTCCAAATCCACGCAAATAGATATTGTTGCCTTGAATCATTGAGTTTTTTACAACAACAAAAAAGTTGTCGATGGTGTCAGCGATTGCAGCCTTCTCTAGACCTGTGCGCACAGCAATTTCGTTAACAATTTCAGACTTTGTCATAATTTATGTGGTGCAAAAAAACTATATCTTGCCATTATTTACATCATGGAAGAAGAAGGAGTTATCCCAAAGTTATTGACCTGGTATGAAATTAACCATAGATTACTCCCGTGGAGAGAGACCAAAAACCCCTATGAAATATGGGTTTCGGAAATGATTTTACAGCAAACTAGGGTAGATCAGGGGTTGCCGTATTATAAACGCTTTCTCGATAAATTCCCCCAAATAACCGATTTGGCGGTGGCCGAAGAAACCGAGGTTCTAGCTGTTTGGCAAGGCTTAGGGTATTACGCACGTGCTAGGAACATGCATAAAGCGGCTAAAACTATCTGCAACGAGAGATCTGGTATTTTTCCTGACACTTTTGAGGAAATTAAAAGATTGCCTGGTATAGGTCCATATACAGCGGCGGCGATTGCCTCATTTGCCTTTAAGGAAAAGGTTCCTTGTGTTGATGGAAATGTAAAAAGAGTAGTGGCTAGGTGGAAAGGATGGTCAGATGATATAGGAACTGCACGATTTTTTAATTTGTCCTTTGATTTTTTGGAAACGGTAATTCCCGGAGCATCTCCTGATGTGTTCAATCAGGCTATGATGGAACTTGGTTCTTTGGTGTGTACCCCCCACTCTCCAAATTGTAGGGTTTGCCCTTTAATGGAAACGTGTGAGGCAGCTCGATTAGGCAAACAGTCTGAGCTACCGGTTAAAATAAAAAAGACCAAGGTGTCTAAAGTACAGATACACTATTTATTGTTGCGCAATCCGGATGGAGAAGTTGCATTTACTCAAAGGCCTAGTAATGGGGTTTGGGGTGGGTTGTATGAATTGCCGTCGGTGGAATTTCCAGAATCAAAAAATACAACTGCTAGGGTGAATTTGTTTTTTGAGAACCTAGGGATTGAGAACAAGGTTTTAATCGCTAACGAATCCCATTTGCTCAGTCATAAGAAAATTGAGGCTTTTTTATGGAAAGTATCAGATATCAGTGTGTTAGAAGATCTAGGTTTGAAGATTCAATGGGCTAAAAAAGAACAAATAAAAAGTTTCCCCAAACATAAGTTAATGCTTAAATTCGTTCCTTATTGGGACGTTAAATCTAGTTAATTTTCAAATACATGATCAATAAAGTGTTGCTCATGGGTCGCTTGGGAAAAGACCCTATGGTGCGTAAATTAGAAAGTGGACGGGTTGTAGCTAATTTGTCATTGGCTACGAATGAAGTTTTCATGAAAGATGGTCAGAGAATGGAGAGCACCGAGTGGCACTACCTCGAAATGTGGGATCAACAAGCATTAGATGCTGAAAGGAACTTCAAAAAAGGCAGTGTCCTTTTTGTTGAGGGCAAGTTGA
>VMCP01000257.1 GCA_008081305.1 Bacteroidota bacterium
TTTAAATCTTTTTTAAGATAGACCTGTAATCACTCCGTCTACGACATCCATGCCCATTGCTGCAGGTTCTTTAGGTAGTCCTGGCATTCGCATAATGGATCCAGCAACAGCCACAATAAAGCCTGCACCTGCATTGATGATTAATTGATCAATGTGTATGTCAAAATTGGTTTCTGCACCAACTTTAGATGCTTCATCAGTAAATGAGAATTGGGTCTTTGCGATACATACGGGCCATTGATTTCCATTTACTTTGTCAATTTGCTTCAGAGCTTTTTTAGCTTTGTCACTGAGGATGGCGCGGTTCCCGCCGTATACCTTTTGAACGATGGCTTCGATTTTTTCTGGAATGCTTTGTTCCAAAGAGTAGGTATGTTTGATTCCCTCTGATGGATTGGTTTCAACCAATTCGATGACTTTTTTAGCCAATTCAACGGCTCCATTACCGCCATCTGCAAATCCAGTATTTCTGGCGAAAGCAGCACCAATTGATGCGCAGAAATCTTCTACCATTTTTAATTCTTCTTCCGTGTCAAAGTGAAATTGATTTAATCCAACCACAACGGTTTGACCTAGATTTTGAAGGCTTTCTACGTGTCTTTTTAGGTTCGCTAAGCCTTTCTCAAGACCCTGTGCATTTGGTTTTTTGATGTCAGCCTCAGCAACATTACCGTGTAACTTTAAACTTTGAGTAGTGGTTACGAGCACTGTGGCTTTTGGTTGTATACCAGCGGCACGGCATTTTATATTCAAGAATTTTTCAGCGCCTAGATCTGACCCAAATCCAGCTTCGGTAATGGCATATTCTCCGTGTTGCATTGCCGCGTATGTCGCCATGATACTATTACAACCGTGTGCAATATTTGCAAAAGGACCACCATGAATGAATGCAGCACCTCCTTCTAGGGTTTGAACTAAATTGGGTTGAATGGCATCCTTCAATAAGATAGACAACGCTCCAACAGCTCCTAAGTCCTTTACGCGAAAATCTTTACCCTCGTAGGTATAACCTAATAAGATATTACCTAATCTCTCTTTTAGATCTTCAAAAGAATGAGCCAAACAAAGGATGGCCATGATCTCACTGGCAGGTGTAATGTCAAAACCAGTTTCGGCAGTAACTCCATTGGTTACTCCACCCTGGCCAGTTGTGATTTGGCGTAAGGTTCTATCATTTACGTCCAAAACACGGCGCCACAACACTTGGCGGATTTGTGTTGGTTTTCCGCGGTGATTGAATTGGTAGTTGTCAACCAAGGCAGCCAATGTGTTGTTAGCTGAGGTAATAGCATGAAAGTCTCCTGTAAAATGTAGATTAATATCCTCCATAGGAAGTACTTGGGAATAGCCTCCACCTGCGGCTCCTCCTTTCATTCCAAAACACGGACCCAAAGAGGGTTCACGTAAAGCGACAATGGCGTTTTTACCTAGCTTTTTTAAGCCCTGTGTCAAGGCTACGGAAGTGGTTGTTTTACCAGAACCTGATTTGTTAGGAGTGGTAGCTGTAACTAAAATGAGGTTGCTCTTCTTGATTTTCTCATGATCAATGTCAAAATCAATTTTTGCCTTGGTTTTTCCATAGGGTTCCAATTGGTTTTCCTGTATGCCTATTTGCTTCGCTACATCTAAAATGGGTCGAAGTTTGGCACCTTGGGCGATTTCTATATCACTTAGCATGGTTTAAAATTACCAAAAAACCATGGTATCACGATAAATCTATGTTTATTCCTTTGCTAATTTATATGAAGGCAGATTTCTTCATGCTACCTTTGTGACGATGCGTCCCAATGAAACCATTGTAGCTTTATCAACCGCGAGTGGAGTGGGGGCCTTATCGGTGATTCGATTATCCGGTACAAAGGCATTTGTTATTATTGATGCCTTATTGAAAAAGCCAGTCAGCAATAAACCGACGCATACGGTTTGCCTGCGCGGAATATACGACGAGCAGGGTTTGATTGATGAAGCGGTGATTACCATTTTTCATGAAGGAAAGAGTTACACCAAAGAAAATGTGGTGGAGATTTCCTTACATGGAAGTGAGTACATTGCTCAACGAACCTTATTAGCTCTTCTGAAAGCAGGTGCGGTTATGGCCGAACCTGGTGAGTTTACGCAACGGGCTTTTTTGCATGGCACCTTGGATTTAGCTCAAGCTGAAGCCGTAGCCGATTTGATAGCAGCAGAGCATAAGTTTGCTCATGAAAATGCCTTAAAACAGTTGAAAGGTGGATTCTCCGACGATATAAAATCCTTACGCGAACGTCTATTGCATTTTACCTCTTTGATTGAACTTGAATTAGACTTTGGCGAGGAGGATGTGGAATTTGCCTCACGATCTGAATTAAAAGATCTGGTTATTGATATTAGGCAGAAAGTGGATGAATTGAGGGATTCATTTACGCTTGGGAACGCCTTGAAAAAGGGATTTGCCTTGGTTTTAGCGGGAAGACCCAATGCTGGGAAAAGTACACTATTTAATGCTTTGATCAAAGATGAAAAAGCCATCGTTTCAGATATTGCGGGCACCACACGTGACGCCATTGACGAGAGAATAGCCATTGGTGATGTATGGGTAAGATTAATCGATACAGCAGGTATACGGGAGGCGACGGATGCGATTGAGCGCGAAGGTATCAATCGAACATTTAAACATATCGAATCCAGTGGCGCAACCTTGTATTTATTTGATCCAAGCTTGATGTCGGTTGAGGAGGTATTAAAGGATTTATCAGAGATTTCTGAAAAATCTGAGCGTATTTGGGTTATTGCGAATAAACTGGATCATTTTAAAGGGGATCTCTCAATCTATAACTCAGTATTTGAAAAATACGGTGGCCTTTCATTGAAGGGTATCAGCGCGCTTGATGTAAGCCAAGTATCAGAATTGAGGAGTCAACTCGCAATGCAATTTACCGAGGACGTAAGGCGCATATCAGATCAGACTATTGTGACAAACGCCCGTCATTCCCATTCTTTGGATGCATGCTCTAATGAACTTCAACAAATTCTTGATGGAATGGAGATGGGCTTAAGCGGAGATTTGCTATCCTTTCACCTACGAACAGGAATCAAGGAGCTTGCCTCCATCACGGGCGAAATAGACAACGAGGAAGTGTTAAGTAAGATATTCAGCAGTTTCTGTATCGGAAAGTAATTGTAGTCCCTTAATCCGATATTATTAAACAGTATTTGCCTCTTGTTTAATGACTTGTTTTTTTTCCTTAACAGGTTGAAAATTAATGAGATAATAGCATTTAATATCCTACCTTGTCGGAGTATTAAATAAAAACGTTATCTATGAAAACAAATTTATCCCTGTCCATCATTGGTGGATTATTAACTCTGCAAGGAATTGGATTTTTCCTAGGTGCAGAACAAATTACATCTCAAGCTTTTGCTGGAATTGAATTATCTAAACAGGCCTTGGATGTCGGAACAGCTATGCATCAAGCATTGGCTTCTGTGGCCCTCGGAGTAGGTATTATGGTACTCTTATTGAGAAATAGCTCAGGAGATTTTGCCGTGAATCTTTTTAAAGGAATTATTGCCATGAGTGTTGTTGTGTTATTACAGGCATTTAATGCGATGGCTCAATGGCCAGGACTACAACCACCTATTCCTGCGCTTGTACTTTTCGGTTTATTTATAGCATTAAGCGTAGTTTCTATGAGAAAAATATCACACCAGAATTAAGGTAATAATCATAAAAATCAAATTATATCACAACAAGCAAATTACAACTATGAAAAACTTTAGAAACATTTTAATCCTAACATTAATCTTAGATCTTGTGCAGTCTATTCCGTTATTCCTTGCGATGAGTGGCGGTGAAATGAAAGAAATGATGATAGCTGATATGGGTATCGAAGGCCTTGCTCAAAATGCAGGTGCAATAGCTATTCTAGATACCATGCTCTTTGTATTTGCATTCATCATGGCCGGTTATTTGGCTTCAACAATCTATGCTATGAGATTGAAAGAATTGAGTTCATTAAAGACAGCAACATTCTTGTTAGGGATATTACACTTAGCCTGGACACTCCCAGATTTCATCAGCTTAATCACGGGTTCTTCTGCGCATCCTCCAATTCCTTTGATGATTGTTAGTTTACTTCCTATTATAGGATTATTCTATGTCGCCAAGAATGGAGAATTAAAGACTTTGACGCCACTTACATTGTTAATGTCAGGAAGGGTTGACAATACCTTGGCCGCGTCCCTTCAATATGCTGGTGAAATGGGATATATGGAACGAAACATAGAAAAACGTTTGGATCCTAGAGAGTTAGTAAAAGGAACAAAATCTATTATATGCCTTGCATATAATTACTTCC
>VMCP01000102.1 GCA_008081305.1 Bacteroidota bacterium
CACAAACATGCGCTCCCGCCTCGCCCCTCCCCCCGGCCTTCCCGGCTCGATTCCCTTCCTTCCCACAGCAAGTGCGAAGGCGGATCCACCCAAGGCGTAAATAACCCCCTTGCGTGTAGCCTTGTATTTCTTGAAGTAATAAGCCAATCCAACCGCAGGGATAACCAATAAATTCAACATGTGCGTACCAAGCGCCAATCCTACCATGAATGCAATAAATACCAACCATCGGTCTGTGTATTTATTATCTTCCATATCATACCACTTGAGCAAAGCCCAGAAGGTGAGAGATGTAAAGAATGAGCTCATGGCATATACCTCTGCCTCAACCGCACTAAACCAAAACGTATCGATAAACGTATTGGTTAAAGCAGCAACAACTCCAGCGCCAACAATAAGAGCTCCACGACTTTCATTGTTTTCATCCACAAGTTTACCTGCAAACATGACCGTAATCCAGTAGGTAAACATAACAGCACCAGCACTTGAAACTGCTGATAACATATTGATCCAAAACCCTACTGTTTCAGGTGAACCGGCAAGCAATGAAAATAATCGACCTACCATCAAGAAAAACGGCGCCCCAGGAGGGTGCACAACTTGAAGTTTATAGGCTGCAGAAGCAAATTCTCCGCAATCCCAAAGACTTACTGAGGGTTCTAAAGTTAACGTGTATACCACAAGGGCAACCGCAAACATCAACCAACCTACGATTAGGTTTAACTTGGATAATGAGCGCATTTTTTATTGGTTTAATTTATTGTGAATGGCGAAAATACTGATTACTTCAAGGATTTGAAAATGAAATTTTCTCGGTAGCTGCGTTCAATCTATCTACAGCATAATCTCGACCTAAATGAGCAATCATTTCCCATATAGGTGCGCCGACTCCTTGACCTGATATAGCTACTCTCAGAGGCTGCATTTGCGAACCAGGCTTAACACCGTTTTCCTCACATACAGATATGAAATTCTCTTCGTATTGCTCTGGACTAGCAGTTTCAGGAAGCGCTTTAAACGAATTAGAAATTTTCAATAATATCTCATTCGTGTTTTCTTGCCATTTTTTTGATACCACTTTTTCATCGTATTCGGTGGGGTCTTCGAAAAAGTATTTACCATCGAGAATGGTATCTTTAGCAAACTGAACCTTTTCTCTCATCATATCGATCACACCTTCTACGTATTCCTGACAAACTTCATACCCTAAGTCATCTATAAGTGGCTTAACGGTTGAATAAACATCTGATAATGGCTTTTTTTGGAGATACTGTTGATTGAACCAATATGCTTTTTGAACGTCAAATTTCGCTCCGCTTTTACTCACTCTTGACAGTGAGAATTCTTTTATTAGCTCCTCTTTAGTAAATATTTCTCTGTTATCGCTGGTGTGCCAACCCAATAAAGCAAGCATATTCATCACTGCATCTGGGAAATAGCCCGATTCTCTGTAGCCTGAACTAGTTTCACCGGTTTTTGGATCAGTCCATTGCAATGGAAATACTGGAAAGCCTAAACGATCGCCATCCCGTTTACTTAATTTACCGTTACCATCTGGCTTCAGTAATAAAGGTAAATGGGCAAATTCTGGCATCGAATCCTCCCAACCCAAGAACTTGTAAAGCATGACGTGAAGAGGTGCACTTGGCAACCATTCTTCCCCTCGAATAACGTGTGAGATTCCCATTAAGTAATCATCCACAACGTTAGCTAAGTGGTAAGTAGGCATTCCATCGGCCTTTAGTAAAACCTTATCATCCATTTGATTGGTACTCACCACAACCCACCCTCGCACGATATCATGGAATCTAACTTCTTCTTTGCGCGGTAACTTAATCCTAATCACATAATCATCACCTCGTTCTAGTCGCTCTTTTACTTCATCTGCCGACAAGGTCAGTGAATTTTTCATGCTCATGCGACTTACTGAATCATAGGCCGCTTGCATTTTACTCGCCTCCAACCTTTTACGCATTTGATCTAGTTCCTCACTCGTATCGAAAGCGTAGTAAGCTAAATCTTGCTTAATCAGTCGTTCCGCATATTGGCGATACATCGGTTTCCGCTCGCTTTGACGATAGGGCGTGTGATCTCCACCCTGATCTGGCCCTTCATCGATTTCAATACCTAACCATTCAAGGCTTTCCTTTATGTATTGCTCAGCACCAGGAACAAAACGCGTTTGATCTGTATCCTCTAAACGAAGAATAAAAGCCCCATTATTTTGCCTTGCAAATAGGTAATTATACAAGGCCGTTCTTACACCTCCTATATGCAAAGGCCCCGTTGGGCTAGGTGCAAACCTTACTCTAACCGACTTTTCGCCCATTTTATTTTGTTAAAACTTCTTTAACAATTGAAGAAATTAGTTTCCCATCGGCTTTACCATTTAACTCTTTCATAGCAAGAGGCATTGCCTTACCCATAGAAGCGGGACCAGACAAACCGGCATCAGTAATCACCTTTTCAATGATTTTTCGAACCTCCTCTTCACCCATTTGTTCAGGTAAAAATTCCTCAATTACCGACAGTTCTGCTCTTTCTACAGATGCTAAATCCTCACGATTCTGTTGCATGTAAACCTCCAATGAATCTTTTCGTTGTTTAGCTAATTTATTCAACGCCTTTTGATAATCATCCTCTGTTAAGCTATCCGCTTTATCAGAAGTTTGCAACAGCATAAAAGCACTCTTTATACCTCTGAGTGCTCTCAAACGATCCGCGTTTTTGGCCTTCATGGCCACTTTGATTTCGTTATTAATGTTATCTGCGAGGTTCATGGGCGCGAAGATACAACCCTAAGCCCGAAGATGCAGTCTTTCAATGATTTTAAGGCATTGAAATCGATAGGAGGTAAGAAAGTGCAGCTTCTGCATTTCCTTCGGAAATTAGGTTTTTAACTTTCAACCAATTGCATGTGTCTACCGTGTCGCTAACGGATGCATCTTTTTCAGGAGTGTTTAATACGCCACATAACTTACCCAATTCATTGGCTGTTAATTCATCCGACTCCTTCACGAAATTTGGCAACGAATTATAACCAACGGTTGGTTTCATCGGTTGAGCCAATTCAAATAATGCGCTTTTATCTGTTCTAGAATACCAGCTCCCTCCTAGGCGACCAACCAAATTCATTTTTGTTTGGTCTATTTTTTGATCTTCGTTGAGAACCTCGTCCTTGATATGTATTCTCAAAACCTCACATATCACTAAATTTCCAGCTCCTCCGCCAGTTCCCATTTCTTTTATTTCCAGTACTTTACATTCTATTTGGGAAGGGCTTTCCGCCACCCTGAATGGCTTAACCAAATCACTTTCAACCGGAGTAAAACCTGCTTTTTCAAACTCATCCACTCCTTGATCCCAAGGAGCCGCCGCTACATTCATCTGCTCAACCATTTCAGCCGTTACCACGTTGATGACCACTTCAGGTACAGCTTTCGCGTTTAAAAAAGTGTGCTTGGGTTCACCTGTTCTTCCGCTATTGTTAGGTGCAAAAACCAAAATCGGGGGATTTGCACTGAAAACATTAAAAAAGCTAAACGGTGCAAGATTTGGTTTGCCGTCACGGTCTACTGTACTCGCAAAACAAATAGGTCTTGGACCTACACTTCCAATCAGATATTGATGAAGGAATCTAGTTTCTATTTCATTAGGATCAATTGTCAGCATTATTCATTCGTTTTTAACGTGTGGCCCATTTTTTCTCTTTTGGTATTGAGATATTTCGCATTGTGTGGATTAGGCTGAACATGCAAAGGCACATTGTCTACTATCTCCAAACCATATCCAATAAGACCCGTACGTTTTCTTGGGTTATTACTCATCAATTTCATTTTCCGTACACCCAAATCTCTGAGTATTTGAGCACCAATTCCGTAGTCTCTATCATCCATGCCGAATCCCAATTTCAAGTTGGCTTCTACTGTATCTAAGCCTTGTTCTTGGAGTTTATACGCTTTTAGTTTGTTGAGCAATCCTATACCTCTTCCCTCTTGATTCATGTATACAATGACACCCTTACCTTCTTTCTCAATTAACTGCATGGCCTTTTCCAATTGCTCACCACAATCGCAACGACAAGAGCCAAAAACATCTCCCGTTAGGCAACTCGAGTGAACACGAACCAATACCTCATCATCTTCATCCCACTCGCCTTTAACCAATGCAACATGCTCCAATCCGTTGTCCTTTTGTTTGAATGCTACAAGATCAAAATCACCATCTTCTGTGGGCATATCTACTGAAATAACTCGCTGTATTAGCGATTCTTTTTCGAGTCTGTACTTAATTAATTGTTCTATACTAATCAATTTTAAGCCAAACGTTTCTCTT
>VMCP01000255.1 GCA_008081305.1 Bacteroidota bacterium
ACTTATAGCGAAGTACTTTTTTATAGCCAACACTAAACAACATTTGTTGCAGAACATAACCGTCAGGGATGTATTGGTATTCAATGATCGAGGACAAATCATTAAATCTCTTGGCATCATTGTAATAATCAGAAATAAAGCCGCGATAAGATGCATTTAACGTAACCTTATCGTTTTTTAACGGCAGCTCAATACCAAAACCGAACACATAATAGGGTTGATTGACATTTAATAAATCTGTGACCGACTGAGTGGAATATAACGGTTCGTTATTCCTAATGGATTGATATTGATTAAATGCTCTTGAAACCTGTTGATATCCACCACCTACTTTCAGCAAATAATTGACATTCTGCTTTTCAAATATGAAACAATTACTCAGTTCTATACCTTGAAAACTCGCTGCATGATCCGCCTTATAAGGCACTCCACTCATGTCAATAAATTCTTCAGATAACTGCGTATTCCCCGATAAATAAGATATGTATACGTTTATTAAAGGGTTATAATGATAACCTAGGCTGAAATTATATTCAAGACTTGGCGTTGTTCGGACATCATTTACGGGCTGATTTTCAACTAAATGAAAATAATTAGATATGGCACTCTTACTTGAACTTTGTACACTCATTCCAAAACCCATTACCCAACGGCGTTTTATCTTAATTCCTGTTAAGTATTTTGTAAACTCATACGGATCCAAACCGGGATGTTCCTTGTATTTTGGATTCAATCTCAGCAACCCTTCAACGGCTTTTCTTGCGACCATTTTGTTACCATCCAATAAGTAGGTAATTCCTCTTAGTCGCTGAAACTCCATCTTATCCTGCCTGCTTAAGTTAGAATAATTACAACGGCTTAATTCTTCTTTTGCCTCGGTTATTAATCCATTCTCTAAATTCTCCGACACATCAATTAATGTTTGTTGGGACGCACTTATTTGGCTTAAAAGGGGTATTATAGTCATAGCCGCTAGTGTCAACAAAATAGATATTTTCAACCTTACCATTTTGATTTTCTCCTTTCAATTTGATAATTGATGTTGATGATATAACCCAACCCAATGGATAAGTTATTTAACTGTATATCGTCATCTAAATAATAGTAATCATGCAATAATTGAGGATTTGTATATCGATTATTCGCATTAACAGTGTTCGTCAATCCGTTCAAATAAGAACAATTCAGGACAACTGACCCTTTTCTCATGTTGTATTGTAGACTCGCACCAAATAATCCGCCCGCATTCCATTTCATTTTCCGCTTATCCGCGGAAAAACTCCGAATTTCTAAACTAGAATTATCCGTGTAATTTATAGAATTGATGCTGTTATTTGATTGATATTGATAGCCCACAAAACCACCTAGATGTGCATACATGGAAATCTTGTTGGCCTCCAATAATTTGAACTTATAAAAAATTGGGAAATCGATGTAATTCAAACGCTCAGTTAGATTAATGCGAAAATCTTGTACCTTATATTCAATGGAATATTCTTTGACCGCGTTAATAATGGAAATACCAATGCCCGATCGGTTACTAAAATTATAACCACCGTCAATACTAAAAATCATGGTATTTTGACTCGAATAAGATTTTGAGTTCCGAGCTACGGTATACACTTTTGTTGCTTTTGCGTAAGTCGTATTCGAACCAATCGATAAAGATAATCCAAGATTCAGTTTTGGAATTACTCTCAATTTCATGAGCAATACATTTAGTTCATCCGGGTCTGTTATGGGATTGAATTTATAGGTTGGATTCAATTCTAACATATGCCGGACGGATTCTATTGCAGCATTATTTTGTGCGAAAGCTAACTCAGATAATGCTTTCAATCTATATTTCTGAAAAAGAACTGCGTTACTAGCTGAATCACTGATTTTCTTGGTAATGTCTAAAACTTGAGAAAATGCCCCGTTGCTATAACTGCGAGCCGCACGCGACAATAATACTTCGTCATTCGTTTGAGCATTTACATTAAGTCCAAACGATAAACTCAATATCAAAATCAAGTTTATTTTCATCCATATGTTCAGTTTACTCTCCAATATATCTAACTCTTTGCGCCTCAGAAAGTGGTTCAACTTTATATTCCTCTAGATCTTTTTCTAAATCTGATAATCGGATTTTAAACTGCTTGACTTTTCTATCTCTACCTGCAGAATATACTTTGTCATTTGTCGATGAAATCGCAACATCGTAAACCCAAGACTTATGATGACTTATCTCTAATGGTGATTCGCGTTTATTCTCCAAAGAATAAACCCTCACGAGTCCATCAAAGGATGCTGTAGCCAAAAATTTACCGTTCTCGCTTACAACCATATCTGTGACACCTGCGGTGTGACCAGGAAAGTCAAATTCTTTTAAATCTTGCCCGAGAGAAATTTGTTTACATTTACCCTCAGTTGAACCCAAGTATAAGTATCCCTTCTTAATACATATTGAATTCACCATTCCAAAACCAGCATAACTCTGAACTAATTTTGGGATTTTATCGGACAACGAAAGTCTAAGAATTTCACCTTTCATAGATGAAATAAACAAGGTAGATAGAGATTCATCTGAAATGGTAAAAGCCGAAATTCCCTGGCTAATATTTATTCGGCTTAACTCATTCCCATTATTTGTCAGTTGAACAACTTCTCTATTTGTGGCATAAATTATATCTTGGTTTGATGAATGAATATCAATTATCCCACTTTCGCTTGTTGCCACTTTTTTAAGAGTCGATTTGTCTAATTGACCGTTTGTTTTATCATATGCTATGGTGTAAACCTTATTCTTGTCAGCCAGTATGGCAAGGGAATTTTCATCTTTCAAAGCAATTACCTTATACAATGCCAAACCTTCTATCACCACAGTAGATACAACATTTTTTGTTCCATTTGTTACCACATGTATACGTCCATCCAAACCTACTGAAATGGTATATTCCTCCGTTACTAGAATACTTCTACATTCCATTGTATGAATAAAGTTGGTATTGTAGTTTTCTCCTGTCTTGGACAATTTAGCATCCAAAAGGGCCCCATGAATATCTCTATCAAACATTGGTCTACCGGACGATCTAAATATGTTTAATGCCTCGCTGGCTAGCGCTACTTTAAGGCCTGATTGATTTCTAGCATTTAACAACTTAGATTTTATTGCCACTGATTTTGAGAGAGCATAATTTTTACTCTTTTGCGCTTTTGTTTCGGAGGCCACGGCTTTTTTCAGCGCTTCTTCTCTTTCCTTATTTGCCTTCTTGGCATCCTCCAATGCTTTTTGAGTGACTTCTCGTGCCTTCTCCGCTTTCTTTTGCTCTGATTGAGCTAACAGCCGTTGGGTGTTAGCAATTTCTTTTTGAGCTAACGCATTTTTCTTTTGGTTTAACGCATTGATTCGCTCTTGTTCAGCTAAATCCTTTTGTTCTTCCGCTTTGAGCTTTTGAATTTCAGCAATAGACTTTTGCTTAATTGCATTTTGTTTTTCAATTTGAGCAATTTTAGCTTGTTCGTTTGCCTTTAGACTAGATTCTTCAGCCTTAATCGTTGCTTCATCTGCACTGTTCTTTTGCATAAACGAAAAAATGGTTAGCCCCGCCATTACGATAGAACCTCCCGTAAGAACCGATTGAAATACTCTCTTTTTCCGTTGTTTTTCGGCAATCTCAAATTCAGCATTTTGTCTACTTGCATTGAGGAACTGAGTTGCAGAATCGAAATCTTCATTATAGAGAAGAGACCATTCCTTTGTGTGACGAGATTCATCTAACCAAGATAAACCCAAAGCCAAATCTGGATTACGCCATAAACCGGATTTTCCCTTTTCGAACAACTTAGCACTTTCACATAATCTATCATATAAACTCAAACTATCCTGCTCTTCATCTGCCCATTGAATTAATCTTGGCCATACACGCATCAAACTCTCATGGGAGATATCAATAACGGTATCGGATCCAATTTTAACAGAGGAAGGCGGCATAATAAATCCACGATCAGGAAGACGAAAGGAATTAATTATGGGGATTAATTTTTCAATTTCAACACGTAAAATTTGGGATAGTATCGCGAGCTTAGTTGGTCTTCTAACACCTCTATTATCGGCACCTTTTAACGTAAGTGTTTTAAATAAATTTTCAATGATCGCCGTTTTTTCAGTATCAAACTCAGACAAAACTTCTTCGAGGTGATTAGACATGGCCGCATCAATACCGCCTATCCTTTCATAATGCTCAATGTCAATGGGTATATCCTTATTACTATTTGTTTGACTCTCCCAAGTGCTCCAAAGGCGATT
>VMCP01000047.1 GCA_008081305.1 Bacteroidota bacterium
CCGCGGGGAATACAATTTCATTATACACTGGATTGTAATATGCATTAACGGTTTGAGGAGACATCCCCCACTCCGTTTTATCCACTGGTTTACTAAGCTTCTTCATATTACGCGCTACAGACCACTTAGATAAATTCACCATGTTCTCAAAGTAACTACCACCTTGTTCGTAGCTTTTTACAACCAGAGCTGAGTAATCTTTCCATTTATCTGGGTAGCCAATTTTTACCATTAGCTTATCCAATTTCTTCTGCGCTTTTGCTTTGGTAGCATCGCTCATCCAATCTAAGTTATTGATGCGAACTCGGTATGCAGCAATGACATCATCAACCATTTCCTTGGCTACTTTCTTTGCCTCTTCAGGAAAATATTTCTCGACATATAACTTACCTAAGGCTTCACCTAAACTTCCATTTACAACGGACAATGCCCTCTCGCGCAATGGCTTTTGTTGGGGTGTACCACGTAGTGTTTTTCCATAAAAGTCGAAGGATAATTTAGACAACTCCTCAGAAAGGACTCCAAGACTTCCTCTTACCTGATTCCATTTCATGAAATTCTTCAAGTCAGAGATCTTCGACTTTTTAACCAATGAATAGGAAGCTTGAAGGCTTTTCACATCACCCACAACGATGGTTTTAGCTTCCTCAATACCTAGAGTTGACATCATGCGCTCCACAGGAAGCTTCTTCATTTCTTTGATAAATGATTCCCTTGATCTTGGGTTATATCGTTTGTTGGGATCTCTTCGTTCTACGCGGCTCATCTCATTTTGCGCAAGATGAGTTTCCATTTCCATGATGCGTTCGCACTCATTATCTGAAATCTCAACCCCAACAGCTTTGAATGCATTCGACATGAATTCCAAGTACGCCTTTCGGATCTGCTTTGACTTATCATCGTCTTTCAAATAATAGTCACGATCAGGAAGTCCCTTCGACGCACCAAAGGTATACAGGGTGTTTTGCTTACTATTTTTCACATCTGTCCCAACATAGAATCCCAGGAATACAGATTCTCTCAGACTCGCTTTATTTACCATATAATCGCATAACTCAGACCTTGAAGTAATACGATCAATTTCTTCTAAGTATGACTTAAGTGGAGCTGCGCCTTGTGCATTACGCGCTTTTGTATTCATTACCGAACCAAACATAGACACGGCTTTACCTGCGTCTGTTTTAGGATCAATCAAATTCGACTTAGTAGCATCTTCTAAAACCTTTAGTGCCATGCTGTCCGCCTTTTTACCTAATTCATCAAAACTTCCCCAACGCCCTCTATCGGCTGGGATTTCAGCTGTTTCCATCCATTTACCGTTTACGAATTGGTAAAAGTCATCACCCGCATTTATGGTTGTATCCATAAAACTCAAATTCAGAGCTTGAAACCCTTTATTCAAGGAAAATGCCGTTAAAAGAACTGCGGCGAGCAGTACACCAACATATCTTGGAAAATAATTCATTGTTACTATTTCTTTAAAGCAGCAACAAATTTATCTATTAAAAGGGTCAATTCCGATTAATGATCCCACTAGATGATAGAATATTACGTCTCTTCGCAATTATCTGAGGCGATACAGCATAGAAACTCCGAGACCACCGAACCAGTTACCTTGAATCTTGCTGTTTTGATCAACAAACGATTGGTACATTACAGACGGCTCTATGACTACATTCAAACCTTTATTGACTTGTATCATAGGTCCAACCGATGCTTTACCATCCATACTCCACATTCTAGAATTCTGCAGTGCCGTGTAACTTGTGGCATCAAAATAGGTGCCCTCTGTTACACTTGTGAACCCTGGAGCCAATTGCACACCGTAACGCAGATTAAATTTGGATACCCGCGCAAAACCACGGTATGATAATGGAATTGAAACCTTATCAATACTATAATTCACACGACCAGTGGTAGTTGAATTTATGATTTTATATGTGCCATCAGGCTGTAAGATTCTCTCTTTGGTATGTTCTCTCCATTCACCATTTCCAACCCACTGTGTGTAATGAAGTCCAATTCCCCACATCGCAGAAGATGAATTAAATGATGTCAAGAAAGACGCTTGATACTGAGCCATGTAATTCGTCCCTAGTACGCTGAGTGGCTCCTCTTCATTGAATTGAACTTGGTTATTACTTCCTGTAATCGCGGACAACTCAACATACCATGGCTTTTTTCTCAAATGTGGTTCAAATGGCCCCATGCTAAAATCCCAATCTAAATAATCCGATGGTCGCATTTCCAAGGGTTCACCTAGTTTGGTAGGTTCTAAATAACGCTTCCCGTACAAGGCGGGCTCCTCTACCAATACCGTGGTCATCAACCCTCTTGAGAACTTTGAGCTTTCGGAATCCTGTCTAGTAATACCATTATTGGTTGGCGTAATATCTGCACCACCTTTTCCTCGAAGTTTATTGAAAATATTAAAGAGCTTAGCGCCCAAGGTTTTTTTGTTTGATTTCTTGGGATCGTTATCAGCAAGATAGGGTTCTTGACTCTCGGGAGTTGAATTGGTTATGATTTCTTCCTCAGCATCTGTGCTTTTTTTGTCTAGAATGCTTGAGTTGTATGCTTCAGATTGAACCGAGGTGCCCGAATTAGACGTATTTTTTTGATCGGCAGTGGTATTG
This sequence comes from Bacteroidota bacterium, assembly GCA_008081305.1. Classification (GTDB taxonomy): domain Bacteria; phylum Bacteroidota; class Bacteroidia; order NS11-12g; family UBA955; genus VMCP01. The sequence continues at coordinate 2,637 of VMCP01000047.1, forward strand.
AATTCCTCTGAAGACCAAGGACTGAAATATATACCTCCAACCATAAGCAATAGAGCAGCAGAGGTAAACCACCAGATGATGCCTTTTTTACGCTTTTCTCTTCTACGCATCACTTCATCAAAGCTCGCCGATTCCGACGGGCTCACTTCATGCGTTTTGAGAGTTTGTGCGATATGTTCTAAAGGATCGTTGTTCATTACTTATCTAAACCCAATTTTGTAACCCACTCTTGTAGAACTTTCCGTGCTTTTGCCAGTTGCGACCGGCTTGTTCCTTCATCGATTTCCAAAAGTTTTGAAATCTCTTTGTGCGAGTATCCTTCAACGGCAAATAGATTGAATACAGTTTTATAACCAGTGGGCAATTGATGAACTAACTCCATGATTTGATTTACTTGAAGTTGATTGTATTGTGAGTCGAGATATCCTAATTCGAATTCTGACTCTGAAAGTTCGTTAAAGATATTCTTCCTCGCCCTTAATTTATTAATGGAGACATTCACACAAATCCGTCTCATCCAGGTTTCTAATGCACTCTGGAATCGAAACTTTTTCATGTTATCGTATATTTTCACGTAGGCTTCCATTAGGGCGTCTTCAGCTTCTTCTTGATTTTGGGTATAACGCATACAAAGGGCAAGGAGCTTGGAGGAATATTGATCCCAGAGGTATTTTTGGGCTATTCGGTCTTCCCGAATACATCCTTCCACCAATTCTTTGTCCGTCATCTAAGTTACACATATCCCTGCATTTATGGGTCTGTATTATACAGACACAGGATAAACCACATTCGTGGTATTTAATGCAGATTTTTTCGCAAAAAAGTTAAAAAGAGGCAAAAATGAAAATTGCAGATCAATCTGACCCGCAATTTTACCTCCATTTTTAAAACTATTTTTAGTGTTGAACACCACCTTCACCATGCACATGTCCATGGTCTAATTCTTCCTGGCTCGCGTCTCTGATGGCTACCACAGAACCTTTGAAGTTCAGTGCTTCACCTGCAAGGGGGTGGTTAAAATCCATTTTTACTGATTCATCACCAATTTCCATAACCGTTCCATCCATTGGATTTCCTTCTTGATCCTGCATGGGTAGGGATGCGCCCACTTGTAAAATATCTTTAGGTACATCTGGACCTTCAAAGATGTTTTTAGGAATATCCACAATGAAATTCGGATTCGATTCTCCATAACCCTCTTCAGACGTGAGTGAGAAAGAGAATTTATCTCCTACGCTTAACCCGTTAATTCTTTCATCAAAGGCTGGTAATGTTTGACCAATACCGTGAATAAACACCAATGGCTCATCTGCTGATGCCTCATCGGCTAAATTGCCGTTACTCAAAGTAAGCTCATAAGCAAGGCTAACAACTTTTTGAGGGGCGATTGTTTTGTTTTCCATAATTACCACAAAGTTGGGCATTATTAATTGAAGGCCAATAAAATAGTCAAGTATTGATCGGAATTGTTAACAAATACAGGTTACTGCGTTAAAAATTCACCAATCAGCGATGATATTAATTGGAGTCATTTCAGTAGTTTCGAATTAAATGGAAAGCACAGATGCTCAAGTACGGATTAAGCAATTAACCAAAGACTTAAACCATCATAACTACCTCTACTACGTAAAGGCAGAACCTCAAATATCCGATAA
>VMCP01000226.1 GCA_008081305.1 Bacteroidota bacterium
GAATGCGCAAAGTAAATTAATGAATATAAATGTGCGGTTCCAGTGGCGTTATCGTCCAATGAGCGATCTTTTTGTGGTTTTTGCACAAAACTGGGACCGTACCCCGCTTATGTTAAATCCACGAGACCAAACTTGGGGGTATGCGGGTAGATCTTTAGCGGTTAAATGGGCTTATTGGTTCTAGTAACCATCGCCATCTAACATATTTCCGATACCACCTAAAATACTTCCCTCACCCTTGCGATTTTCTGGTTGGGCATAGCTTAAAATACGGGATGCCAATCGGCTTACTGGTAAACTTTGCAACCATACTTTTCCAGGGCCCCTAAGTACAGCAAAGAATAATCCCTCGCCTCCAAATACGGCATTCTTGATACCTTTCACGAATTGAATATCGTAGTCAACGGTTCCTGTAAAACCTACAATACAACCTGTATCTACTCGAAAGCTTTCTCCCGGCATTAGGTCTTTTTCAATGATGTAACCTCCAGCATGTAAAAATGCCATGCCATCGCCTTCAAGTTTCTCCATGATGAAACCTTCACCGCCAAATAATCCTGTTCCAAGTCGTTTCTGGAATTCTATTCCTACTTGAACACCCTTAGCAGCGCATAAAAAGGCATCTTTTTGACAGATGATTTTATTTCCTATGGCGTTTAGGTTGACGGGTACAATTTTACCTGCATATGGAGCGGCAAACGTAACTCTTCTTTTACCAGACCCCAGGTTACTAAAAGCCGTCATGAATAGGCTTTCTCCTACCAAGAGGCGTTTTCCAGCGCCCAATAGTTTCCCTAAAAAACCACCTTCTTTTGCACTTCCGTCACCAAAAATGGTTTCCATTTCGATGCCGTCATCCATATACATGAAGCTACCAGCCTCAGCAACAACAGTTTCTTGTGGATCTAATTCTATCTCCACACACTGCATTTCCTCACCATAGAGGCGATAATCGATTTCGTGGTTTTGTATCATGCTTCTAATATAACATCAGAAGCCAAATCAACTTGAATTCTAGCCTTTTTTAATGGCCAATAACGACATGTCGCTGCTTTCTTCGACCATGGTATTACTTAGCTTACCTAAGCCTGTTATTTCCATATCAACGACATCACCAGGTTGTAGCCATTGTGGTGTGTAATTTGGGTCGTGGAATAAACCTGTTCCGTTTAATTCGAGGAAACAACCGGTTCCAACCGTTCCAGAACCGATCACATCGCCAGGAAAGATATCTGTACCATAAGAACAACGTTCAATGATTTCAGCAAAGGTCCAATCCATATCACCCATGCTTCCTTCACTAACTTGTTTGCCATTAACCCAGCATTTCATGCTTAAGTCGTAGCTTGCACCCGTATGTCCTTCCTTAGGATTGGTCTTGTATGGCTCTAATTCGTCTGGAGTTACCATCCACGGCCCGATTACCGTGCTGAAATCTTTACCTTTAGCTGGGCCAAGGTTTAACTTCATCTCTTCCATTTGCAACAGACGCGCACTCATGTCGTTCATGATGGTATAACCTGCCACGTATTGATCGGCTTCTGATGCGCTCACATTTCTTCCTCTTTTGCCTAGCACAACGGCTGCTTCAAGTTCAAAATCTAATTTTTGAAAATGATCGGGCATACATAATACATCGCCAGGTCCTTGTACTGCGTTGTGATTGGTAAAGTAGAAAATGGGGTAATGATCGAATTCGTCAATCATTGGCACTTTTCTGTTTCTTCTTGCCGCAGCTACATGTTGACGAAAGGCGTAACCATCTCGGCAGCTGGTGGGTTTTGGCACAGGAGCTAAAAAACTTACTTCATTAATATCATGAGCTTGCTCGCTGTGTTTTCCACTTTCAATATCCTTTTGAATGTTTGATGCTTTTTCCAGGGTGTTATCCCAATCGTTTAGCATTTCAATCATGGTTTCTGGTATATCCTGTTGAATATCGTTTAGATGATACACCTTGTTGTCAACAACAATACCTGCGCACTCGCGACCTTTGGAGATAAAAGTAGAAAACTTCATACTACAAAAATAAGCATTGAGGTGGGTTTTACTTGTTTACTCCATGATTGGAGGTGAACTTTGATCGGGAATTAAACCATGGCAGAAAAGTTAAGAGTCTTAATTACGGGAAGTAATGGCCTTTTAGGGCAAAAACTGGTGGATGCATTTTTATTGGATGATCAGGTCGAATTTTTAGCGACAGCCAGAGGAGAGAATCGTCATCCACAAACAGAAACTCCATATGCCGCTATGGATATTACGAATCCAGAGCAGATGGATGCAGTAATCGATACGTTTAATCCAGATGTGATCATTCATACGGCTGCCATGACTCAAGTAGACGATTGCGAGTTTGAAAAAGAGAGTTGTGTGGCATTGAATATTGAGTCTGTTGAATATCTCGCAAAGAAGAGCAAGCGTGCAGGGTTTCGATTGGTACACCTAAGCACTGATTTTATTTTCGATGGTACCAAAAAAATGTATCAAGAAGATGACGAACCCAATCCTTTGAGTTATTACGGATGGAGCAAGTTGGAAGCCGAAAAGAGGGTATTATCCTACGCTGACAATTTTGCTATTTTAAGAACAGTTTTGGTTTACGGTCAGGTAGCTGATATGAGTCGGAGTAACATTATTCTGTGGGCCTATAATACTTTGAAAGATGGCAAAGCTGCAAAGGTTGTAGATGATCAATTCAGAACCCCCACATTAGCTGAGGATTTAGCTCAAGGCTGCATCCTTGCTGCAAAATCAGATGCTCAGGGCGTATTCAATATTGCTGGTAAGGATTACATAGGAATATATGAACTGGTGAATCAGATAGCAGACTTGTATGATTTGAGTATGGAGAATATTTCGAAAGTATCCTCTACCACATTAAATCAACCAGCTAAAAGACCACCGATTACCGGGTTGGATATTCAAAAAGCAAGGAAAATCTTGGGATATGAGCCCCATTCCTTGGAGGAAGGCATTAAAATTTGTTTAGGATTTTGATATGAGCGAAAATTTTAAAAGCGGTTTTGTGAGTTTTATCGGTATGCCGAATGCAGGTAAAAGTACCCTGTACAATCACTTACTTGGAGAAGCATTAGCCATTGTAAATCCCAAAGCACAAACGACTCGACATAGAATTTTAGGTGTTAAAAATGGACCCAACCATCAGGTCATTTACTCTGATACACCCGGCGTTTTGTATAAAACTTCCTATAAAATGCATGAGAAAATGATGGGTTTTGTCAATGAATCGATGGTAGATAGCGACGTATTGGTTTTATTAATAGACATCGAGGGTAAGGTTTTTTCTGAGGAGTTAAAAGAGAAATTTACCCGATCCAAAGCCAAAAAGATTGTTGCATTGAATAAGATAGATTTATCTCAGCAACATCAATTAGAAGCGAAATTGGTAGAAATAAAAAAGGAGTTTGAGGCGGATATCTATTTGCCAATTTCAGCGGAACATGGTTTCAATATTGATGAGATGGAGAAATACATCATGGATTTCCTACCTATTCATCCAGCGTATTTCCCAGAAGATCAATTAACGGATAAAAGTGAGCGGTTTTTTGTAAACGAAATCATTCGAAATCAGTTACTAAAATTATATTCAGAAGAAATTCCGTATGCCTGTGAGGTGGTTACATTATCCTTTAAAGAGGCACCCAAGATCATTCGTATCAATGCAGAAATCATTGTTGAGCGAGATTCTCAAAAACCTATTATAATTGGTAAGGGTGGCGCGAAAATAAAGCAGTTAGGTACGGATGCCCGAGCTAATTTGGAGAAGTTTTTTGACAAACAAGTGCATCTTGAGTTGTTTGTGAAAGTCCGCGATGATTGGAGAAACAACGACAATATGTTGAAGCAATTTGGATATAACAACGATTGATCAAGCTTCTTTTCATACTGATTTTTATTCAATTGGCTTGTCAAAGCCCACCGGTTAATAATCAAGACCATCAGTTGTCAACTGCAGTCAAAAGGAGCAGTGATTACCATATTTCATTTACCCAAGATACTTCCTTTGAATACCCCTTTAACGGACGACCATATTTGTTTTATTACAGAAAACCCGAGAATCCGATTAATCGGTTATTGGTATTGCTTCCTGGTTGGAATTATTCGGTTTTAGATTGGGAGAACAAGACTAAGGTAGTAGATACAGCCTTGTCTATGGGCTTTGATGTATTCTTATGTGATATGGGTAAAAGCGTTTATATGGATTCTATTTATCCAGAAACGAGAAGTGATTACCGGTACTATCCAACAAGAAAATGACT
>VMCP01000069.1 GCA_008081305.1 Bacteroidota bacterium
GTTGGCAATCAGTTGGTCGATTTTATCGTATTCCGGTTGCGAGGCATTCTTCATAAAGTATTGAACGGCTACAGTCGTGCCATTGAAAACCATATGCGCAACAACACCAAACCAAATATGTCCATTTCGAAGCGCAATCAGTCCAAAAACAAATCCCATGAAGAAGATACCCGGGAGTTCAAAATAGGAAAAGTGCAACAAGGCAAATACCAACGCTTGGAAAACAACGGCAACCCATCGTTTTCGAAATTCATTTTTCCCAATTCCTAGAATAATTCCTCTAAATAGATATTCCTCGAAAAACGCGGGTAACACAGCCAATAGTAAAAACACCCAAGAAAGTTCAAGAGGCGAGTCCATGTGCAGCATGTTTTCAAAGAGTACGGTACGTGCGGCGTCTAATTCTTGAAGTACTTTTCCCACTTGTCCTTGTGGTTGCGTGCTTCTCATGATTTGAGTAATGACAGCCACAACAGGAATAGAAGTTATACCAACGATGAACGATAAGCTAAAATTTTTACCTCTCCAATTTGGAGCAGTCCTACCGGTAATATCCCATATTTTTTTTCCGTTGACCTTGGTCATAAGTAAAGCAGGAATCCCCATGTAAATAATGAACTGTAGGAAATTGGACCACCGTCCTAAACTTACGCTTAACGCCGAAAAGTCAGGGTTTCGAGTTAGTGACTCATAGGTGTCAGCATCGATATTATAGGCCCAGGTTAACAGCAATTGGCTAACAAATGCACCCACAATTTGAAAGATCATGATGAGCAATAACAAAAGGGCTATTCCCCAGAAATTATAGAGCGGTTGGCGTATGCTGTGGGGTAATGGGCTCGACATTCCTTTGGTTTCGTTGTAACTTTGCACAAAGGTGGTGAAAATTGGCGACATAGAATTGGGGAACTTCCCCTTGCTTCTGGCACCGATGGAAGATGTAAGCGATCCCCCATTTCGTTACGTGTGTAAACAGAATGGCGTGGATATGATGTATACGGAATTTATCAGTAGCGAAGGATTAATTAGAGATGCCGCCAAGAGTACCCAAAAGTTGGATATTTTTGAATACGAACGCCCCATTGGGGTCCAGATTTTTGGTTCAGAGATAGACTCCATGGTTGAGGCTGCAAAAATTGCCGAACAAGCCAATCCTGACTTAATCGATATCAATTATGGTTGTCCTGTCAAGAAAGTGACGTGTAAAGGTGCAGGTGCAGGTATTTTAACCAATCCCAAGAAAATGATGGCGATGACAAAGGCAATTGTTGATGCCGTAAAGTTGCCGGTAACGGTTAAAACTCGACTGGGCTGGGATGAAAAAACAAAAAATATTGTAGAGGTGGCCGAGGGATTACAAGATGTTGGAATTAAAGCTCTATCCATACACGGTCGTACCCGGGTGCAATTGTATAAAGGTTCGGCAGATTGGACCTTGATTGGTGAGGTAAAGAACAATCCGCGTATGAACATCCCGATTTTCGGAAATGGAGATATCGATTCCCCTGAAAAAGCGCTGGAATACAAAAATAGATATGGGGTAGATGGATTAATGGTCGGTCGTGCGAGTATTGGATACCCTTGGATCTTTAACGAGATCAAACACTACTTGAATACAGGTGAAAAACTACCATCACCCACTTTTCAGGAGAGATTGACGGCTTGCGTTACTCATTTTGAAAAGTCCATTCAATGGAAGGGAGAAGTCGTTGGAGTTTTTGAAATGCGTCGACATTATGCCAATTACTTTAGAGGCATTCCCCATTTTAAGGAGTATCGCACCAAGTTGGTTCAAGCGCCCAAACCAGATGATGTACGGACGATTTTAGAAGATCTGAGGCAACTTGATCTTGAGGTGCTGGCATAAATCAGATTGAATCTAAATTTTGATTTGGATAGAAACTCCAAAGGTAGGATTTCGAATATATCTATATATTTGCTTTCATTGAATTACAGAATTATGAAGAAATCTATACTTATGTTTGGTCTAGTGCTTGGAATGGGCTCTTTGAGCGCGCAGTACTACACCTATCCCGACTTGAACGCGGGAATGAATCCTGGAGGTATCAATACCGATGGTGAAAACCCTTATCCAAACACTCCAAGTGGTTGGACCAAAGTTTGGAACGGAGGAGCTACTACAACACCGACTTATGCGAATGCACAGGCGATTCCATTTGATTTTGAATTTAATGGAGCGAAAGTAACCACTTACACTCCTAGTACTTTTGGAACCGTGACGTTTGACAATGCTACTCCTGCTTCAAAGCCAGCAGCATACTCCAACTATACTTTGCCAAATGCAGATATCCCAGATAATTCGGTTTGTGCATTGGGTTTAAAGCCTTTAGGGCCACTCACGAGTGGGTCTACTGAATATATGAGTGCCATCATCACCAAGACGGTGGGAACGGCACCGAATCGTCAGCATTGGATTCAATTTAACTTCTTTGGTGAGCCAAATATCGATGATGGATGGACTTATTGGGGAATTGTTTTGGAAGAAACAACAAACAATATCTACATCGTAGATATGAAAACACTTCCAGTTAAAGGAGGTGCATTGACAAGCGGTAACGTAAAAATGTCATTAGGGATTCAAATTGATGGATCTACCGCGATTAGCGTTGATGGTTCTCCAGAGGTGAAAGCGCAACAAACCACTAAGAATATCTTCACAGCAGAAGATAATAGCTACTACACCTTTGTACCAGGAACTCAACCCAATGATGATCTAATCAACAAGGGTATTGAAATGGATAAATACGTTTTACTTTCTGACGGGCCATTTGATGTAATGGTTAATGTGAGAAATTTAGGTACCGATGCTTTGTCATCAGCTGAGGTGCACTATTCTGTTGAGGGTGGTGCTTCTGCGGGTGGTGCGGTTACTACTTCAACTAACATCCCTTCGTTGGCTAACGGCACTTTAACGTCTCCAACAAAATGGACTCCTGCTGGTGTCGGTAAATATATGATTAAAGCATGGTCTGCAAACCCCAATGGTAACGCAGATGGTAACTCTCTTAATGATACAGCGACCTTTGAGGTACAAGTAGTAGATGCATTGGTTCAACGTAAGATGTTAAATGAAGTGTTTACTTCTTCTACATGTGGACCATGTCGTCCGGGTAACGTCAATTATAATGATGTTATCAGTGGTCGTGAGAATCACTCAACTATTAAATATCAAGTTTGGTGGCCAGGTACAGGTGACCCCTATTGTACACAGGAAGTGCGTACCAGAGCAGGGTACTATGGCGTTAACTCCGTTCCACGAATGGAAGTTGACGGGGGTTGGGATGGAAATGCCGGCTCTTTCTCTGCAAGTTTATATGAATCACAGGAGGCTATTCCTTCATTTTTGAACATAAGTGGCGTTGCAAAGAATACATGGAAGAATACAATTTCCATTGATGTGGAACTTGATCCGGTGGCTGACTACAGCTCAACCAATTTGAAACTATTTGCTGCCATTGTAGAAGAAACTACATATGACAATAAAAAGACCAATGGTGAAACCGAATTTGAAATGGTGATGAAGAAAATAATGCCAAGTGCTACGGGTATGGCATTAAGTCCGATGACAAAAGGAACCAAAGTAACCAAAACCCTCTCTCATGAATTCAAGGGTGACTGGAGATTGCCATTGGATGGTTCTGCTGCACAGCATATTAACCACAATACAGAGAACAGCATTGAAACATGGGATGATCTTAAAATAGTGGTTTGGGTTCAAGATTTCGTAACTAAAGAGGTTTTACAGTCCAATACCTTTGCAGTAGCAAGCAATGCAACTGAATCATTAGAGAAAGTGGTACGCGTATTCCCGAATCCTGCAGAAGATATGTTCAACATCAAGGCAAATAGCATGTCATCTGAAGTAGCGAAAGTTGAGGTGACGAACGTTCAGGGACAGATTGTATACTCTTCTGATATGGTCAATGGAGAGCACCAGATCAATACGGCTACATGGCAGGCAGGTGTTTACATGGTTTCAGTCGAAGGAGCCAATCAACACTTCTCAACTAAAGTAGTGGTACGTAACTAATCGAGTACGTTAGAATATTTGAAAGGGGGCCTGGCCCCCTTTTTTTATGCCTTTTTGTATAACTTTGTGGGTGTATTAATTGAACTCCTAATCCATGTTATTGCGAAACAATGTGAATAGGGAAGAGTTGAGAAAAAAGATGGAGGCTGATAACCGGCCATACACTACAATCTCCTTTTACCGCTATTTCCCCATTGAAAATCCTCAAGAATTTAGAGAC
>VMCP01000177.1 GCA_008081305.1 Bacteroidota bacterium
GAGTTGCGATTCAAAATGGTTTCGTAGCTGAAAATGCAGAAGAAGCTCGCGAAGCAGCTGAGAAAGTTAAAACCGAATTCAACAGCGATTGGTGTGTTGTAAAAGCTCAGATCCACGCAGGTGGTAGAGGTAAAGGTAAAATAATGGGAAGCGAGCAGCGTGGTGTTCAGGTTGCTAAATCTCCAGAAAATGCTTCTGAAATTGCAAATAATATGCTGGGTGGCACCTTGGTTACTCTCCAAACGGGAGAAGCGGGCAAACTGGTGAGCAAAGTATTGGTTGCGCAAGACGTATTCTATCCTGGTCCGAATGAACCAGACGAGTACTACATGAGTGTTTTACTCGATAGAGAAAAGAAACAAAATGTAATCATCTACACCACGGAAGGTGGTATGGATATCGAAGAAGTCGCTGAAAGCACTCCGGAGAAAATCCACAAGGAATGGATTGATCCTGCAACCGGATTATTGCCCTTCCAAGCAAGAAAGATTGCTTTCAACTTAGGACTTGAGGGAACAGCCTTCAAAGAAATGGTTCGCTTTGTAAGCGCATTATACCGTGCATATGACGAAACTGATTCTGCGATGTTTGAGATCAATCCTGTGCTGAAAACTTCTGATGATAAAATCATCGCTGTTGATGCCAAAGTAAGTTTAGATGATAACGCACTTTTCCGTCACAAAGATTTTGCAGAATTGCGTGATCTATCCGAAGAGGATCCTACAGAAGTTGAAGCTGGTAATTACAACTTGAACTACGTAAAATTGGATGGGAATGTCGGTTGTATGGTTAACGGTGCTGGACTAGCCATGGCCACAATGGACATCATTAAACTAAGTGGTGGAGAGCCTGCGAATTTCCTAGATGTTGGAGGAACTGCAAACGCAGAAACAGTGGAAGCTGGATTCCGTATCATCATGAGTGATCCGAATGTTAAGGCTATCTTGATTAATATATTCGGGGGTATTGTTCGTTGTGATCGTGTGGCTAATGGTGTTGTAGAAGCATACAAGAAGATTGGTAATATTGATATTCCAATTATTGTTCGACTACAAGGAACCAACGCTGAAGAAGCTAAACGCGTAATCGATGAGTCTGGCTTAGAGGTACATTCTGCGATTGTACTGAAAGAAGCAGCAGAATTGGTAGAGAAAGTCCTAAAGGACTAACATTTATAATTGTCTACAGAAAAGGTCGGTGTATATCACTGACCTTTTTTATTTTGATTAACACTCATTCCTTCGGATTTTTGTATTCATGTTATTTGCGGCGCTACTTTCACTGGTTTCTTTATTCGACGATGAGAATCCGCCGCTCAAGAATATCAAGCAAGATTCAATCAAAGCAAAGGTTTGGGAGTATGGTGCTGAATTCAAACTCAACTTTTCACTAGCTAATTCTTCTCCCAACTGGAGTAGTGGTAACAGCAATAACATCACGGTTACCGGCTTGGTTAATGCTGGTGCAAACTTAAAATGGAAGCGTCTAAGTTGGGATAATAAATTTAAAGTAAACCTTGGTTTAGTAAGCAATCGCCAGGAAGACATCCGTGGTGATCTCTATTGGTCAAATCGAAAGAACATTGATAACATGTTTATCGACTCCAAGCTTGGTTTAGATTTTGAAGAATACCCTACACTATCTTTATATGGTGGTTTGAATTTTCAGACACAATTGTTACCCGGATATAGTTATAGCAAAGATTCAATCGGAAGAGACTTAGCTAAAATGACCACTAGTTTTCTCAGTCAAGGTCAAACACAATTTGCACTTGGAACGGAAAACAAGTTTTTGAAAAATTACTTTGTCCGCTTGGGATACCTCACGTTAAAACAAACCTACGTGATAAATCAAGAGTTGTACGACCTTCGAAACGAAGGTGTAATTGCTCGTGTAGAAAGAGGAGCATACATTGATAACGAATTTGGAATACAGGTTCAAATGGGAGGATCACAAAGCTTTGGACCTAAAAAGATGTTTAATGCGAAACTCAACTATCTTGGATTCCTACCTTATCAAACCGCCCCAGCTATACTCGATAGCCGATTGGACTTTAGTTTAACTACTCAAATCAATAAATACCTAAGCCTTAACTACACCCTTATTGCTATTTACGATAAGGACTTAGTAAAACCCGGAACCAATGCTTGGCAAAACTCTTGGGTTTTTGGTATTGCTTACGGCTACTTTATTTAATCCTAAAGTGCTTCCGATGTTAAATGGAAAGTAATGTCTGGATGCTTATCCATGGCTGTACGAAGAATAAAAGCCGTCTCAGCAAGAAATACCGGATTCTGTGCTTTATCGTAAGCAATATTCTGCTGTCTGTATTTCATAAATTCCTTCATTTCATTCGCATCACCTGTCATCCAGCAAGCCTTATGAATGGCACGTGGTTCAAATCGACATTTTGCGCCATATTCGTGTTCCAATCTATATTGTAAAACCTCAAACTGAAGTTCTCCCACCGTACCAACAAATTTTCGACTACCCAACTCCTGAACAAATAGGTTTGCAAGTCCCTCATCGGTTAACTGCTGTATCCCTTTTTCTAGTTGCTTACTTTTCATAGGATCAAGGTTAATTAGCTCCCTGAAAATCTCCGGCGAAAAGCTCGGAATTCCCTTGAATTGAAGCTTTTCGCCTTCGGTTAGCGTATCACCAATCTTAAAGTTACCCGTATCGTAAAGGCCCACTACATCACCCGGATAAGCTGCCTCAGCTACTTCCTTTGAATCTGCTAGGAATGTATAAGGATTTGAGAACTTCAGGGATTTTTCAAGACGCGTGTGTTTGTATCCTTTATTTCTCTGAAACTTACCACTACATACACGTAAAAAAGCAATTCTGTCACGGTGTCTTGGGTCTAAATTGGCGTGAATTTTAAAAATAAATCCCGTGAATTTTTCTTCTGTTGGATCAACCTCTCTTTCCGCTGTGATTCTCGGTAATGGATTCGGAGCGACCTCAACAAATGTGTCTAACATCTCTTGGATTCCGAAGTTATTTAATGCAGACCCAAAGAAAACAGGAGCCACATCCGCTGATAAGTAATCATTCAAATCGAGTTCTCCGTATACACCGTCAACCAATTCGACATCCTCCCTCAGTTTTTCGGCATTGGCCTCACCTACCATATTGGGTAATGAAGGATCTTCAACACCCTTAATTTCTATATACTCATCTGCTTTTTTGGTTTTGCTACTTTCAAACAGATTCAATGATTTATCAGGAATTAAATACACTCCTTTAAAATCACGACCACCATTAATTGGCCAGCTCATTGGGTGCACGGAGATACTGAGATTTTCTTCGATTTCATCTAATAAGTCAAATGGATCTTTACCGTCGCGATCCATTTTATTGATAAATACGATCACAGGAGTTTTTCGCATCCGACAAACTTCCATTAATCGTCTGGTTTGTTCCTCCACTCCTTTCACACAGTCAATCACCAAAATAACACTGTCAACCGCTGTTAATGTACGGTAGGTATCTTCGGCAAAGTCCTTGTGCCCAGGAGTATCTAGAATATTCACCCATTTCCCTTTGTATGGAAACGTCATCACCGAGGTGGCCACGGATATACCACGCTGCTTCCCAATCTCCATAAAATCAGAAGCGGCACTCTTGGTAATCTTATTTGATTTCACCGCACCCGCTGTCTGGATCTGACCACCAAATAGCAAGAATTTTTCAGTTAATGTGGTCTTACCCGCATCCGGATGCGATATAATCGCAAATGTTTTCCTTTGGGAAATTTCCTTTTCGTACATAAAGACGCCGCAAAAATACAACTTCGTGCTGCTTTAGACTATGAATCAAGAAAACTCTTCTTATTCTTGTACGGATTCACGATGAGCAAAATTTTGTTATCTAGCTTGGGAAGTAGAGGTGACATGGAACCTTTCTTGGCCAAAGGAGAGGAACTAATCAAAGAAGGTCATGAAGTTGCCTTTTGTTTTCCTGTGCAATTCAAGTCCCTTGCGCATGAGGTTTCACCGTTGTTTTATCCTCAAGATAAATGCTTTATCGAGTTAATTGATAGTCCAGAAGTACGTAAAATCATTGGTCAGGTAGGAAGTGGATGGTCAAGAATTCAGACCATGTTAAAACTGATGAAGCAAACAAAACCGATTCAACAACAGATGATACGCGATCAACATCATGCCGTTTCTAGTTTTAATCCTGATAAAATCATCTCTCATATCAAGTGTATTTACCCCGTTATTTCGGCAATACGAGACCATAGGAATGTTGAAAT
>VMCP01000194.1 GCA_008081305.1 Bacteroidota bacterium
AAAACACCTGTTTTTGGTGGGATATTTTATAGAAGTCGAGAGATTCTCGAACAAATAATGATTTCATCCATCCTGGTAGGGCTCTGGGTTCCTTTATTTGGTTTATTTTATCATAAGTTTTAATAAATGCTTGCTGGAAAATATCCTCTGCATCTTCTTTGGATTTAGCATAACGCAAGCATATGGAAAACATGCTAGGAGAGAACTGATCATAGAGCTCTTTTTGTGCTTTTCTGTTTCCTTTTTGAAGGCGTGCTATAAGTTTAGTAAAATCCAATGCGTCTTGTTATACAAGACGAAGCTAGTCAAAAGATGGTTGGGTTAGATCAACCTTTCATGAAGCTAAAGGATTCTTGAAAGGTTAATTAACTCTTTTATGGTACTTTTTTGCTTATCCAGAGCATACCACTTGTGTAATGGTTCGGCATAGTTATTTGCTGTTTCAGGATTAGCACGTAACTCTTGTACGAGCTTCTGGGCTTCAGCCGGACGGGGTCCCCAATCACGGATAAACTGCATTTCATGGTCTAACTGAATGATTTTTGGAACTGCTTTTCCACCATTGGTTAAATGAGCATCGATGAGTTCTGTGTAAACATCCCGATAAATCAATTTCATTTTGATTTTACCCTGACTAGACTCAACGAGTTTATTCATGATCGGTACGGTTTGTGCCGCGTCTCCGCACCAATGTTCTGAAATTACCAACCAATGCTGCTGGGGGGCTTTTTTTAATATTTCTTGGAATTCACTGTCAATAGTAAGGCGTTTTTCAATTCGCTCACTACGGTGATGATTTAAGGCTATATATTCTCCATATTGGAGTTCAGCTGCGTTTACCTTTTTTGATTCGAAATCAATCTGATATTGATGGTAGTCTATGGCTAATTCCCAATATTTATGGTAATCCATGAATCAAAATTCGGGTGACTATCTCCATGGAGAAATTTAGTTCTTCAAACGCAATACTTTCCAAGACCAACTACAGTTTAAAACTGATTCCTTGAGCCAGCGGCAAAACAGTGCTGTAGTTTATGGTATTGGTTTGTCTTCTCATGTATGCTTTCCATGCATCTGAACCACTTTCCCTTCCACCTCCTGTCTCTTTTTCGCCGCCAAATGCCCCTCCAATTTCAGCACCAGAAGTTCCAATATTCACGTTAGCTATCCCACAATCACTTCCCTGATGCGAGAGGAATAGTTCTGCTTCACGTAGATTCTGGGTCATAATGGCAGATGAAAGTCCTTGTGGTACCTCATTCTGATATTGAATAGCCACCTCTAGATCACCGTCATATGGAATCATGTATAAAATGGGTGCAAATGTTTCCGTGTGAACAATTTCCGCATTATGTCTGATTTTGGCTATCGCTGGTTTGACATAAAACGGACTCTCTGCATTTTCTACAATACCTCCTTTTACAAGCCATTCGCCACCTTCCTGATCTACAGCTGATAAAGCATTTAAGTAGTGATTGACACTATCTTGATCTATCAATGGTCCAACATGATTTTCTGTATCTAGTGGGTTGCCAATCTTGAGCTGTTTATAAGCCGATTTCATGGCTGTAGCAACCTCATCAAATATGGATTCATGCACAATTAGTCTTCGCGTGCTCGTGCAACGTTGACCGCAGGTCCCAACGGCACCGAATACCGCTCCCATAACCGTCATTTTAATATCGGCATCCGGTGTGACGATAATGGCGTTATTACCACCCAATTCCAAAATTGATTTACCCAACCGCGAAGCGACGGTTTTTGAAACTTCTTTGCCCATTCTGGTTGAACCTGTAGCAGACACCAAAGAAACCTGGTGGTTCTCAGCAATTGCATGACCGATGCTGGCATCTCCTACGATTAGGGTGCTAACGCCTAGAGGCATTTCCATTTCAACCAAGACTTGGTTGAGCAATTTCTGACAAGCAATGCCGCAAAAGGGGGTCTTTTCCGAAGGTTTCCAGATAATGCTATTACCGCAAACCAAAGCCAAGGCGGCGTTCCAACTCCATACGGCAACAGGGAAATTAAATGCAGAAATGATACCCACTACTCCCAATGGGTGGTATTGTTCGTACATCCTATGCTGTGGTCGTTCAGAATGCATGGTAAACCCATGCAATTGTCGTGAAAGTCCAACAGCAAAATCACAGATATCAATCATTTCTTGAACTTCCCCCCATCCTTCTTGGAGAGATTTACCCATTTCCCAAGAAACCAATTTCCCCAAAGATTCTTTGTGCTCTCGTAACAAAAGGCCATATCTTCTGATGACTTCACCTCTTTGTGGGGCTGGAATACTTCTCCATTTCACAAAGGCCTCCTGAGATACTTTTAACATTTCCGAGAAGTCGTTCAAACTCCCACCTGTAACTTCTCCTAACCTTTGGTTATTTACCGGCGTATTGGAAATGAATGTTTCTCCATTACCAAACCAGTGGTGACCATCATGACAGCCTTTGTGTTCTTTGGATAGATTTAATTCATTAAATATGAGGTCTAGTTCTTTCATTTTTCGGTTTGTGATCTAAAGGTGCTTTCAAAAATTTTATCTGCATTTCCAGCTTCAAAGCCTTCTCTAATGCCATTTTCTGTTGGTTTTCTTTCGGCAAATTCAACATAACTTCCAGAAATTATGTGTGAATCACCCTCTCGGAATAAGGCATTTACTTTTTGTGCTACGGTGCTACTTTGCAATAGAAGTCTATCCGGGCTCGCTTTGATTTCGCCTCCTGCATCGTTCAATTTGATTCCAATTGATTTTAGGAACTGATTAAATTTAAGAAGCTTATTGATTGGATTGGGCAGGGCATGGACACTAATGGTATAATGGTTGAGGTAATACCGATTATGGATTACCCATGCCGCATATTCGCTTTCGTTGAGAAGGAATTGATAATCTGACCAAGTCGGGATTTCCCAGAGTGGAGTTGAAAAAAAAGAGACAACATCATCCGAGTTTTCTAAGTTTAACTTATTTACTGGATCATAGTTGACAGAATTGGTGTATTCATGAATAATGGTCTGTGCCTTTTCACTTAACTCATCTACACATAATTCTGAGATAAACACTCTCGGATATTCTTCGCTTGGTGGAGAATACCAATAAGCATTGAGTTTTTTCTTTTCAAATCGATAAAAGTCTTCACGTTTGTAGCCAAAATGGAGAAATATTTTTTCTAAAGATTGTATTCCCAGATGTTGAACACCCATTGTTCGAAATGCGATATGGTCATTCAAGATATCTTCCTGCTTGCCAATGTAACCCGCGTCGATCATAGCATTTGTAATCCAATTTACATCGGGTACATGCTCGGCGTACGTGGAAAAAAGGCCTTCTAATACCTTAGCTAAAGGGCTTTTCCTGTTGAACTTCATTGAGGCTTTTTGCTTTTGCTAGAAATAATGAGCCGGTTTGTGTTTTCACAAACTGCTCAAATGGAATTTCCTCTTGTTTTATGAACCCTTTTTGAGGTAAAATACCGTCAGCTACAAGTTCAATGGTTGCTACCAAAGCACCTGCTGTGGTCCATGAAATGGCTCTCCAATGTTGATTTTCAAACTCTATGGGATAAAATGCCCTGTAATACTCCGAACGTGATATTTTATCGTTTTTCCAACCCTCAACTACTGCGTATACATACACCACGTCATCTTTTACAGGTGGTTTGGCATTACTTAAAATTTTCTCGAGGTTCTCAAGATCGTTCTTCATGATTAATTCATACATGAGAAAACGCATCAATTTTCCATGCCCTGGGTACCGGATGGTTTTGTAATTTAAGGTATCCACCTGCCCTTCATAGGTATCACACATGGTACCCAATCCTCCCGAGGTGGTGAATGCTTCAAATTCCTGGCCTTCGATATTGATGTATTCAAATCCTTCCAACGAGGGTACGTTTTTCTTTACACCGTTGTGAATGACTTCGGCGTCGTTTAAATATTCATTGATAACACCATACGAAGACCAATTAAAAGAGTAAGCCAACAAACCATTGGGGAATCTTGGTAAAGCTCCAACCCTCAATTCGATATCTCGGATTTTATCAAATTCTTTGGTTAGATGACTACCAACAATACCAATATATCCGGGAGCTAATCCGCATTGTGGAGCCATTACTGAGTCAGCTGTTTTGCTGAGCTCTAAAATATGGCTGGTAGTTGATACATCTTCTGTTAGATCGAAATAGTGTTTTCTCAGCTTATGTGCTTTTTCGGCTATTGGGTTATTCAGAAAATAATGTAAACAAGAAACTACG
>VMCP01000250.1 GCA_008081305.1 Bacteroidota bacterium
ACACTATCTCATTGATGCGTCGTGCGGATTTCGCATTTCCCGCAGGGAACCACGGTATAGATATAAAGGTTAACTCTTGCTGAAGTGATTTTAATCGGGACATGAAATCCCAAACTGCAAACAAGTGGTATTGCATGAACGTTTTGATATTCTCAATACCGTTTAATTGTTGATAAAGAATATGATTATTTAGTTTGGATCTGTTAACACTGGTTGCTTCATTTAACATGGTCATATTCATAATACAAATGTAATTCCATCATGTCTCAATCTACTCGATTCGAAATAAGTGTTAAATTTTTTTAGAGAGCTACGTTAACAAAGTATGTATGTTGACCATCTGTAACATGAACATCAGTTTTTAATAAAGCGAATATATCCTACTTGTTACCTACGCATATTGTACTATCTGTCATTGTTACGTTTTTATCATTGATGCATTGGTGGTTGGTCATGACCTTTAACTAGTTTTGTATCTTTTATGATCTCAAGACATATATCTGTCCTCCTAACCATTGTCCTCACATTTAAAGCTGCTTTATCTGTAAATATTACATTCTCAGTTGATATGAAGAATGAGGTGGTCTCATCCGATGGGGTGCACCTCGCAGGTAGTTTCCAAAGCCAAGCTGGATATCCAGATAATTGGAATCCGGCCACTACAAAAATGCTCGATGCTGATGGCGATGATATTTACACCATTACATTGGATATCCCACAAGGATATTGGGAGTTTAAGTACGTGAATGGCAATAGCTGGGATGGAGCAGAAGACGCACTTGGAGATTGTACCGTGGGCCAATACAACAACAGGGTATTAAATGTAGGGAATGAGTCTCTTATGCTTAAAACAGTGGTTTTTGGAGAGTGTCCAGAAGCATTAGAATCGAATTATACATACCCTGATACATCTCAACCACTATTCTGGTGGAATAACCGAGTTTTCTACGAGATTTTTGTGAGGAGTTTTGCCGATTCAGATGGTGATGGAATAGGGGATTTTCAAGGGATTATCGATAAAATAAACTACCTAAATGATAACAATCCTAAAACCAATTCAGATTTAGGAATAGGAGGTATTTGGCTTATGCCCATGATGAAATCTACCAGTTATCATGGTTACGATATCGAAGATTATTACGAAGTAGAAGATGATTATGGTTCAATGGCGGACTTTCAACGATTGCTCGATACTTGCCATGCTCATGACATAAAAGTAATCATTGATTTGGTGATTAATCACAGCAGTGTGAACCACCCTTGGTTTAAAAAATCAGCAGCGAATGATCCAACTTATCGCTCTTGGTATCGCTGGGATGAAAATCCACCAACGGATTTAGGTCCATGGGGCCAACAAGTGTGGCATGCTCGGAATAATTCCAATTATTACGGAATATTTTGGGGTGGAATGCCCGATTTGAATTATGATGAGCCAGCGGTTTTTGATGAGATTAAGAAAATTACCACGTATTGGTTAGAGAAAGGTGTCGATGGGTTTCGGTTGGATGCCATTAAATATTTGGATGAAGATGGCACGACATTAGAAAATACCCCGAAAACCTTTGAGTTATTGAACCAACTGCGTCAACATGTGAATGAGGTGAAAAAAGATGCATTCATGGTTGGTGAGGTTTGGGATGCAACACCTAAAGTACTGCCTTATGTTTCCGATACTACATTAAATAGTTGCTTTGATTTTACCTTAGCCGATCACATTCGAGGCGCTATTTTTAATAAATCAGCAAGTCAACTGAACGTACATCTTCAATACATTCAAGACAATTACCCATTGTCTCAATATTCCACCTTTCTTACGAATCACGATCAGAACCGAATCTATTCGGAACTTAATCGAACCGATTGGATGAAATTGGCATCATCTATTTATCTAACATTGCCTGGAGTTCCTTTTGTTTATTACGGAGAGGAAATTGCTCTAACAGGAGTGGGGGATCATTTGAATATTCGAACACCTATGCAATGGAACGGAAGTAATTATGCCGGTTTCTCGAACCGTTCACCTTGGAGATCCTTCGCTCAAGATTTTAAGGGAAATAATGTTGAACTTCAACAGGAATCAGATTCTTCAATTTGGAGCCACTATCAACGTATCATTGATTTGAGGAATAACGAAACTTCCTTGCAAGAGGGAATCTATTGGCCCATAAAAACCAATCATTCTAGTCTGTTTACCTACGCTAGAACACACGGAAAGATGAATCCATATAGGTATGTATTGACGCTCCATAATCTGGGAGATACGGCAATTAATTTGGTCGGTAGGACTTCGCAAACATTGCTAAAACCCGGTACGAGATATATACAAAACGCCTTAACAGGAGATGATTTGGGAGAGATTATGGTGAACGATTCGGGAGAAATAACCCAATGGCCTGATAATTTTAGTTTATCCGCATTTTCGAGTTTGTTTCTCCGTGTTTGGGATGCAAAAACAACTAAAATTCACACGGAGAATAACGTAGAGGTAAAGATTTACCCCAATCCAACCGAAGGAAAAGTAAGGATAAAATCCAATGGAAGTAACCTCCAGTATGTCAGTATTTACTCCGTAAACGGACAGCAGATTTTAGAGCGTAAGCTATCAAATACAACAGAAGGTATTGACCTTAGTGGTTTTCAGAAGGGCTTATATATAATGATCATCGAAGACAATCAATCCAATCGATGGATAGAAAAAGTGATGATTGCGAGGTAAGGGTAATCAAGTATCTTGAATATTACTTCAACTTCCCAATAGCGTAAATATAAGGGGAGAATAGACGGTTCTTTATTCCAAACACTTTGTACAAAAGTTTACCTGTAAGCCAAATGCTTTTAAAGAGAATCTTGGTTAGAATATTTTGATCTTTATAGTTTTCAAGCCAAATGGTGAAGCCACCAAAGTATCCTGTTTCTATGGTGTCAAATGAGTTTAATAGTTTTTTAAGATAATTTGGATCCATACACTCTATGTAATGTTTGGAGTAATTGTCCATGTCAAACGTTCGTTGAATCCAACCATTGATACCCCTAAAATTAGGTATGATTAAAAACAGTGTTCCAGAATCATTGAGGAAGGGAGTGTGTCCCTCTATGATTTTTTTGGTGTCTTCAAAGTGTTCTATTAAACCAATGGAGAAAACCAGATCATATTGTTTTTCAGCTTTGAAATCAGAGAATACATCAATTTCAAAACTTTGAATATTACTTTCTTTTAACCCATTCGTTTTCTTAAATTGACTTATTAACTCATCGTCAATGTAGTAATCAACTAAGTCAGATGGGATGCCGTATTCAAGTTGGAGTAGAGCGGAAAATGTCCCTGGGAATCCGCCAATTTCAACGGCATTTTTAATGTTGTTTTTTTGGATGATTTGGTCGAACAAGTCTTTAAATAAGGACTTCCTTTCGATCGGCTGGCTGAAAAGTTCCGGTTTCGCACTCCAATAATTTTTCCAAAACTCCCTATCCGTTAATTCCATTGACATTTTCGTTTGTTCTATTGCCGTAAAAATACTCATTTTGTGTTGAGCGGATAGACTTAGGTTTTAAATTTGTTACACATTGCAATTGACTTGGTCGGTTAGGTCGAATCAGTTGCACTTTGAAAGTAATGTGGAAATTAAAACGCAATAGCTCGTTTCAATGGTTCATGATCCTGATTTCAGGCGTTATCATCATTGATTTCCTGCTCCCCGGTGAAATGGTCAATGATACTGTGGTTAGGGTAGAACGGACCCGACAGAGTCATCATAACGCATCGGGAAATTCTCATTTTTCATTTACATTGGTAGGAGAGCATCACAAGTTTGATATCACCGAGGATTTTGCCAATGCTATTGATGAGAATGATGAAATCAGATATTCCATTTCGCCCTTGTTCAAGGAGGTAAATCGATTTAAAAAAGTGAAATCAGATCGTGCGACTTATTTTCCATTGCGGGTTATTTCAGGGTCTCTTTTACCCCTGCTTATTCTATTATTTCTCACTGCAGAAAGAATCTTGAAATGGGGTTTAAAAAACCTGCAGATGGTATTAGCCATATTGCTGGTTGTAGATTTGGTTTATTTGATATTGCATTGAATGATATAAATCCCAGTCTAGATGCTTTTGTTGTCTTAGTGATAACGCTCTCGAAGGAGCCGAGTTATGAGGCAAGGATTATTGAAAACTCAACAACAATCATCAGACAAATAGTTCAAATCCAAT
>VMCP01000258.1 GCA_008081305.1 Bacteroidota bacterium
TTAAGACGTTTTAAATAGTCCAATCTAATGGCATCTTCGTAATCTCGACCTCGCATTTGAATTTGATCCACCAACTTGGGTATACCCGCGCGCAAATAAATCATCAAATCCGGAGCTTCTATTTGTTGTTTAATATTATCAAACAACTTGTTATAATTTTCAAAATCACGCGAACTCATCAGACCCATAGAATGAAGATTTGGAGCAAATATGTAGGCATCTTCATAAATGGTTCTATCCTGAATTACGGTTTTCTTACCGTTTCTAATTTCCTTGATTCTTTCCCATCTAGTATTCAAGAAATATACCTGGAGATTAAAACTCCATCGTTGCATATCCTCATAGAAATCTGAGATATATGGATTTTCATCCATGTCTTCCAACTGAAGTTGCCAATCGTAATGTTTAGCAAGTAGTTGGGTCAATGTGGTTTTGCCTGCTCCAATGTTTCCAGCAATTGCAATATGCCGTGCCATAGTGCAATATTAACCCAAGATGAGTGGCCTTTGCAACCTTGTGGAAGATAAAAGTTTTACACAGTACTCATGCTCTTAAAAATGCCTGTTAGATTTGTAGCATTAACTTCAAAAAGTGAGAGAACCAACACAAAAAAAACAGTCTCAGTGGAAGATGCTTGTTCGGCTATTGAACATCGCCAAAGACCAAAAAAAGAATATCCTACTGGCTGTATTTTTAACGGTTTTTCAAAGTCTTTTCACAGCCTTACAACCATACCTTTACAAGATAATCATTGATGAAATTATTCTTGCCGAACAATATCAATGGTTAGGAACAGCGTGCAGCATCCTTTTGGGCTGGTTATTTTTTCAAGCGCTCATTGGTTTTTATAATTCCTACCTCGCTGCAAAAATTGCTCAATCCGTAATTTTAAAATTACGTCAATATGTGTATGACCACTTGATTCGATTGAAATTATCCTTTTTTGACAAAACCCCAGTCGGAACGGCTGTGACGCGAAGCGTATCGGATATACAAACCATTACCGATTTATTCTCGGCGGGAATCATCACTATTTTAGGAGACTTGATTCAGATTATAGCCATACTGTCGTGCATGTTCTATATCAATGTAAAACTGACACTTTTGACCATCAGTGTAGTACCCATTCTCTTATACGCGGCAAATATCTTTCGTAAAGGGATACGCGATACCTTCCAAGAGGTAAGAAACCAAGTATCTAACCTGAATGCCTTTTTGCAAGAAAGAATTACTGGAATGCAAATTGTACAACTTTTCAACCAGCAACAAAGGGAATATAAAAAATTCAAAGCGATTAATACCAAGCACCGAGATGCCAATATTCGCAGTGTACTTTATTATAGCATCTTTTTCCCTGTAGTGGAGGTTCTGGTTGCTTTATCATTTGCTATTATCATTTCTTACGGTAGTATTTTGATGTTTGACCTTAAAATACAACTAGGGGAAATAACTGCATTTATCATGTTTGTGAACTTGTTTTTTCGCCCTATTCGAGCCATTGCAGATCGCTTTAATAATATCCAGATGGGAATTGTCGCTTCCGAAAGAATCTTCAACCTAATCGATGCGGAAGAACACATTGAACGAACGGGAACACAAACTCCTAATTCATTGAAGGGCTTGGTTGAATTTGATCAGGTATGGTTTGCTTACAAAAGCGAAGATTGGATATTAAAAAATATCAGTTTCACCGTTGAAGCCGGAAAATCATTGGCTCTAGTTGGTGCTACAGGCAGCGGAAAAACAACTATTGCCAGTCTTATTACGCATCTATACCTTCCGCAAAAAGGTGAAATCAGAATTGATCACACGCCCATCGATGAATATGAAATTTCATCTCTTAGAAAACGCATTGCATTTGTACTACAAGATGTCTTTTTATTCTCTGGAAGCATTAGGAATAACCTGGTATTAAAAAGTACGGATATTTCAGCCGATCGCATGATCAGGGTAGCCAGAGAAATCGGTGCTTACGAATTCATTGATGCATTACCTGGTGGGTTTGATTACCATGTTCAAGAAAGAGGCATGAGCTTATCCCAAGGCCAACGCCAACTTATTTCCTTTATACGAGCATTGGCAGTTGATCCAGATATTATTGTATTGGATGAAGCGACAAGCGCCATCGATTCTCAAACTGAACACCTCATCCAAAAAGCTATTGAACTTCTTTTAAAGGATCGCACAGCGGTTGTCATAGCCCATCGCTTGAGCACCATCAAACATTGTAATGAAATCATGGTTCTGGAGAAAGGGGAGATTTTAGAAAAAGGCACTCACCAAGAATTGATGAAAGAAAAAGGGGCATACCAACATCTATACTCAACGCAAATTGAGTCGGTACAATAATGAAATAGCCCAAGCCCAAATTTAAATTTTCAAAAAGAAAGGGGGCACCATATTGGTGCCCCCTTTTCTATCATACATTTAAGTATGCATTAGTCCTCGTCGACAGCTTCCATTTTGGTAGCCATCAAACGATCGTATTCTTCTTTTGATCCGGTTACGATATTTTCGAAACGACGGATTCCTGTACCAGCTGGAATCAAGTGACCTACGATTACGTTTTCCTTCAAACCTTTCAATTCATCGATTTTACCAGAAATCGCAGCCTCGTTGAGCACTTTAGTTGTCTCCTGGAAGGATGCAGCACTCATGAAACTTTGTGTTCCCAAAGAAGCTTTAGTGATACCTTGAAGAATAGACGTTGCTGTTGCAGGAACTGCATCACGATATTCTACTAGCTTTTTGTCTTGACGACGTAAAGCAGAATTCTCTTGCCTCAAATCTTTCAAGCTCACGATTTGACCAGCATGCATTTCAGTGCTTTCACCAGCATCTGATACAAACTTCTTATCGTAGATCCAATCGTTTTCTTTTTGCAGAACCCACTTATCAACGGCTTCTCTTTCCAAGAAACGAGTATCACCTGGATCAATCACCTCCATTTTCTGCATCATCTGACGTACAATTACCTCGATGTGTTTATCGTTGATTTTCACACCCTGAAGGTTATATACTTCTTGAATCCCGTTCAATACATAACGTTGAACTGCAGCTGGGCCCTCAACCCTCAAGATATCCTGCGGGGTAATTGCTCCATCTGAAAGTGGCTGACCAGCGCGAACATAGTCACCATCGTGCACCAAGATATGTTTAGATAATGAAACCTGATAGTGCTTCACATCTCCATCTTTTGATGTAACAATAATCTCCTGATTACCACGCTTCGATACACCATAGGTTACTACACCATCAATTTCAGCTACAACTGCCGGGTTAGATGGGTTACGTGCTTCAAATAACTCCGTTACACGTGGTAGACCACCCGTAATATCTCGTGTTCTAGTTGCAGAACGTGGAATCTTAGCCAATACTTCACCTGCTTTTACTGTTTGACCGTTCTTGGCAACCAAGACAGATTTAACTGGCATATTGAAGATCTTCAAGTTACCTTCTTTATCTTCTACACGGAATACAGGAACTTTGGTCTTATCCTTGCTCTCAGTGATCACCGATTCGTACATACCGGTTTGGTCATCACCTTCTTCACGCATGTTCACACCCTCAACGATATTCTCATACTCGACTTTACCATCGATATCTGATATAATCAAGGTGTTGAACGGATCCCAGTTACAAAGGATATCTCCTTTCTTGACCTTCTGACCCTCTTCAACCTTCAATTCCGCACCATAAGGAATGTTGTACGTAGTAATGATCGTCTTGGCTTTGGTATCCAAGATTCGGATCTCACCAGAACGTCCTAATACAACCTCCACTTTGGCTTTCTTACCGTCCGCGCCTTTACCATCTTTTGATACGGTACGCATACCATCGAAATTTACGACACCATCGTATTTGGTATCCATGGTATTTTCAGCAGCGATATTCAAGGCTGTACCACCCGTGTGGAAAGTACGAAGTGTTAACTGTGTACCTGGCTCACCAATTGATTGCGCTGCAATAACACCAACAGCCTCACCTGCTTGAACAAGTCTACCTGTTGAAAGGTTACGTCCGTAACATTTTGCACAAACACCACCAAGGGTTTCACATGTCAATACAGAACGAATTTCTACTTCTTCAATTTCTGCATCTTCGATAGCCTGGGCAACGGTCTCATCAATTTGCTGACCAGCAGCAGCGATAATTTCGTTGGACTTTGGATGATAAA
>VMCP01000217.1 GCA_008081305.1 Bacteroidota bacterium
CAAGGTTCCAGCGGTTTTTTGGTTAGACGAGAATCGCGCTCACGATCGCGAAGTAATGAAAAAAGTTGAAGTTTATCTCGGTGATCATGAAACTGAGGGATTAGATATTTTTATCATGGCTCCGATTGAAGCCACAACCTTTAGCCTCGATCGCATTGTACAGGGTTTGGATACCATTTCCGTTACAGGAAATGTATTACGTGACTATCTGACCGACTTATTCCCTATTTTAGAAGTAGGTACTTCTGCCAAGATGTTGAGTATTGTACCGTTGATGAATGGAGGAGGCCTTTTTGAAACGGGTGCCGGTGGTTCTGCACCAAAACACGTGCAACAGTTAGTAGAAAAAAATTATTTGCGTTGGGACAGTTTAGGTGAATTTTTAGCACTGGTTCCCAGCTTGGAGCATTTTTCAGAGCAAACGAATAACAAACAGGCAAGAATCTTGGCTACCGCCTTGGATAAAGCAAATGCTCAATTCTTAGAGCAAGATAAAAGCCCTACAAGACGACTTGGAGGAATAGACAACAGAGGATCCCACTTTTATTTGGCTCTTTATTGGGCAAAAGAACTCAGTGAACAAAACGAAGATGTACAGCTAAAAGAAACCTTCACACATTTAGCAGAAAAGCTGAGCGCATCTGAAGAACAGATTGTGAATGAATTAATTGATGTTCAAGGATCTACAGCAGATATTGGAGGATATTACAAGGTAGACGAATCACGTTGCACTGAAGTGATGCGTCCTTCCAAAGCCCTAAATGCTTTAATCGACTCGTCCTTGTGATTTTTGGCACACACGCATCCTTCGCATTAGGCTAAATTGCGAGTCTCAAAAGCAACGGAAAAAGATTTACATGAACAAGGCTTTAACAAGAGGATTGGCTCTTTCTATTGGACTAGGATTGATTGCGCTATTTGGTGCACCCGTCATTCCTGGTTTGAACGGAGTAATTCTTGCTCTTTTACTGGGTATTTTGATCCGTAATTCAATCAGCTTACCCCAACATTTTGAAGAGGGGATTTCTTTCAGCAGCACGAAGTTCTTAGAAATATCCATATTGTTTTTGGCGCTAGGAATTGATTACAATCAGATTTCAAACCTTGGACTTGTAAGTTTTATTGGTTTATCCATCATGGTTTTCATCATGCTTACGGTCACATATTTCATGGCAAAATGGTTCAAGTGCCCAACAAACACAGGTATACTCGTTGGGTTTGGCACTGCCATTTGTGGATCAAGCGCAATAGCCGCATTGGCACCAACCCTCGATAACAGCGAGAAAGAAGATGTCGCCATATCCATGGCGGTCGTGAACCTTTTTGGCACCCTAGGTATGATAGGGCTACCATTGCTTTTAGGCTATTTAGAATGGAATGATACACAAATTGGCATGATGGTGGGTGGCTCTCTACATTCTGTGGGGAATGTGGCTGGTGCAGGATTTGCGATTGGTAAGGACGCCGGTGACATTGCCATCACAGTGAAACTAGCCCGAGTTGCATTACTAACCCCCGGCTTAATCTATCTAAACTTCCTCAATCAGAAGGGAAAAGAAACATCGTCAAAAAACGCACTCAAATTACCATGGTACCTGATAGGTTTCATCGCAATCTCCATTATTAATTCAATTGTTCAGATTCCAACAGAAATCCTTTCTCCACTGAGTCAAACTGGGAAAATTATTCTAACTGTGGCCATGGCTGCTATTGGATTAAAGGTAAGTTTTAAAAAGCTACTTAATATTGGAAAACGAGGATTAAGATTCGGCTTAGTGTCTTTCTTTGTTCAGATGTTCATCATGTTAGCCATTATTACTTGGCTCATTTGATCAGGTAAAAACAACTAAATTCGTGAGGACTTGATTCCTCAACTTAGCCTACAAATCACAACCATTATCTTGAGCCTATGGCTCTGGTATAAATGGGATTCTGCGGAAAATCCATCAAGAGGGTTAAGCATCGGAATACTCCTAGGCTTTACCTCCATTTTCTTATGCGACATCTTTTATGATGACTTTGTAAATCTTTGGGATGAACGATTTCATTCACTTGTGGCCAAAAACATGCGTGAACATTTTTTGCTCCCGAGCCTATACAAACAACCCGTACTGGGAACTTACACCTTAGATTGGGATACCACAACCATTTGGCTGCACAAACAACCTTTCTTTTTGTGGTTAATGAGTTTCAGCTACAAACTATTGGGCGTGCATTACTGGACTGGACGATTGCCATCGGCAATTCTAATGGCATGGTTAACATCTAAATGGGCACAGATTCTCAAAGAGAATATTCAAAATAAAGTCCTGCGACTTGGACTTCTTTTTAGTCTTTTAAGCAGTGTTTTTATTCATTTGCTCGTAGCCGGTAGGATGTCAACAGATCATAATGATGCTGTATTTTTTGCCTTGGTTTCCTTATCGTTTTTAACCTTGTTTGAATTCCAAGAAAAAGGGAAACAATCAAGACTCATTTTGGCGGCTATTTTAAGTGGATGTGCAGTACTCACAAAATGGCTACCCGGCTTGATGCCACTGGGTTTTTGGATAGCTCGAATTGTTTTTGATATTGACTGTCGAGCTCGATTTCAACCGAAAGATATTCTTCTATTTTTGGGTATCGTATGTGTCATTGTGATGCCTTGGCAACTGTTTGCTTGGACGCAATATCCAGAAGCTTTTTCACAGGAATGGGATTATAATACCCGACATTTTACCGAAGCGATTGAAGGTCATGGTGGCGAATGGTATTATCATTTATGTCAAGCGCCTTCCTTATTTGGATGGGGCGTTAGCGTCATAGGAGCCATCACATTGTTGTTTGCACTTTACCAACGTAGCTATCTTGCCATAAGTTTGATTATAATCGAAACATTCTTCGCATTTTCCGCCACCAAGATGCCAAGTTTTACCTTGATTCTCTTGTTGCCTATTTTATTACTCCTTGGCCTACAGATTCAACTACGTCCAAAGAAACTCATGATTGGTCTGAGCATTTTAATGATTCTTTTTAATGTTCGTTTTGACCTATTCAATGATGCTTTTCTAAACGAGAATCAAGCGCATTACCGAGAAGGCATGTCCAACAACAGAAAAACCTTAAAGCGATTGAACCTCACACCAGATATGGTGGTTTTCAATGCCAGAAAAAGAAGCCACATTGAATGTATGTTTTACACGGATGCCACCGCCTACCCTTTTTATCCTTCAAAATCAGATATAAAGAAGGTGCGAATAGCCGGCATGACACCTGTTATTTTTGAGTTTCCCCAAGATAGCTTGGCACAAAAAGAAAAAGGGATCAAAAAGATCCCTTTAGAATTATCATTTTTCGAATAGATTAGGACAGCTCTTCTATCTCAAATCCCACGCTTTTTATGGCGCTTACCACCGCATCTACAGAAACATTATCGTTATTCACCGTTAGGATACGATCATCGGATTCTAGATCAACTGACCAGCTTTGTTCCTCCAGGATTTCATTAAGCTTGGGTGTTACTTTTGATAAGCAACCGTTGCACTGTATGGTGGTTTTAAATCTTGCTTCAGACATGTGACAAAATTAAAGCCCAGAGCTTAGGATTAATCCACAAAATACATTTTGATTAATCCTTTATTTTTCGCCTCAATTTCGCCTCGATACGTACAATTAAACTCTGATTTGATTAATTCGTAGGTTGTTTCAGATATATTTATCCGACCTGCTTCACTATTGCTCTCCATGCGGGCTGCAGTATTAACAGTATCCCCCCAGATATCATAGGCATATTTCTTTATCCCAATAATACCTGCTACAACACTCCCGGTATTTATTCCAACGCGTATATCAAATAATCCTCCATTGGACTTACGATCTGATACGAAAGCCACAATATCCTTTGCTGCGTTAATTATTTTTAAGGCATGCTCATTATTTTCGGCCGGCAGTCCACACACGGCCATGTAGGCATCTCCAATGGTTTTAATTTTTTCAATACCGTGTTTTACCATAATACGATCAAATTCAGAGAAATAACTATCTATTTCGGTAACTAAATCTTTAGGGCTCAAGGTCTGGCTAATCCTGGTGAATCCCACAAAATCTGTAAACAATACCGATACCTCCTCGAAATGCTTTGCCTCTGCAAAACCATTTTGTTTTAATTCGCTGG
>VMCP01000230.1 GCA_008081305.1 Bacteroidota bacterium
ATTTTAGTTTATCTCTCTTGTTCGCTTCGCGCACAGACGCGCTAAACAAAAAATGCCCCGAAACGGGGCATTAAGTGCGGAGAGGGAGGGATTCGAACCCCCGGACCTTTGACAGTCAACGGTTTTCAAGACCGCCGCATTCGACCACTCTGCCACCTCTCCGATTAACCTTATCGGCTAAACGAGGGGCAAAAATAAGGGGATGAATTCATTATAACAACCGCTTTCTTTAAGTTTTTTAAAAAGATAGCCTAGCAGTAGAACTGACCATTTTATTTGTCGGGACTTTCGGCTGTTAGCAACTGCCTCGCGCGCGCGTTCAATCAAAGCCTAGCTTTGCTATATGAGATTTTGTGCCCTGGTTATATCCCTTGCTTGTCTTTTAAATGCTAACGCACAGCCGCATCCTGTGAATTCCTTCCCAGGCGTGCATGCAAAACGTGGAAAGGAATTGTATCAAGAAGGTCGGTTCAATGCAGCCATCGCTCAATTTGAAACGGCACTGAAAGAAGACCCAAGCATCGGTTTGAATAGCGACGTTCGTTTTTATCATGCTATGGCTAAGCTATATGCGGGACACGAGAATGCAGAACCCTTTTTGACAAGCTATTTAGCCAATCACCCAAACGAGGCAAGGGCAAATCAAGCAAATCTTGCTTTAGCAGATTTTAACTACGAGTCTGGATATTATTCTGCGGCTCTAGGCTATTACCGTGATGTGAATGAAAAAACCATTGATCCATCCGATCGTATGCGTTTTAATTATCGCATGGGCTTCTGTTTTGTTCAACGCAAGCAGTATGAAAAAGGCAAAGAGAGGCTTCAAAAAGTGGTAGATTCTCCAAATAAATACCGCCAATTTGGATACTATTACTACGGTTACGCCAGTTTGATGGAAGAGCAATACGAAGAAGCGTTTCGTTCCTTCCGAGAAATAAAAGACAAGAGATTTGAAAAAATCAACTTCTACATGGCGCAGGTTCAATATCAACGTTCTAAATACAATGAAGCACTAGAGCAATTGGCATTAGTATCAACCAAAAAGGTTTCCGCTAAAGAAATTTTTGAACTCAAAGCCAAGTGTTACTACAGAATCAAGAACTATAATAAATCTGCGGAGTTTTACGAGAAAATTCAACCGAGATTAGATAAGTTAGACGAAGAGCAACAATTTGAAATCGGATATGCCTACGCACAGTCGGGTAGGTTGAATGAAAGCCTGCCTTGGTTTAGAGAAGTGGCGAAGAATAACGATAGTTTAGCGCAATTGGCCAGTTATGAATTAGCCAATACCCTGCTCAAAATGAAAAACTACCGAGAGGCTTCCTACGCATTCTCAGAAGTTTGGAGAACAGGATTCAACGAGGAATTAGCGAAAATATCGTTGTACACTCAGGCCAAAATCGCTGTGCAAATGCGTGATGCAAACTCTACCAAATTATTGGATAAATACGTGCGCCTGTTTCCTCGAACCCCTGAGGCTAAAGAGGCTTCTAAATTGAAAGCCAAGTTATTATTGAATACAGATAAGTACCGTGAAGCATTAGAGATACTAGAAGGTATAGAAGATCTAGATCCACAAACAGAGGAAGTGTATCAAAAGGTATCATTGGCTCGTGGGATGGAGCTTTACAAAAGCAGAAGATTCCGAGAGGCAATGGAGTTATTCGACAAATGCCGTGTGAAGAAAGCCAATAAGAAATTTGCGGCCCAGAGTGCTTATTGGAAGGCGGAGACGTTATTCCAAACCAATGAATTAGATCAATCCTTAGTTGCGTTCAAAAACTTCATCGACATGCCGCAATCGGATAAAATCGAGGAATTTGCCTATGCGTATTACGGCCAAGGTTATATCTATTACAAGAAGAAGAATTACGCGATGGGGGCTACGTATTTCAAGAATTTTACAGAGAAAGTAGCAAAAGATAGATACGAAGAGTCCTTTGTGCATGATGCTTATTTAAGGATGGGGGATTGTTATCTAATGACTAGAAATTTAGAACAATCGGTACGTGCGTATGCCTACGTTTCAGGAAAGAAGGGTAGAGATGCAGATTATGCCTTGTATCAGAGTGGTTTGATTTACGGATTACTCGAGCGTTCAGAGGAGAAAATCACCACCCTCAAGCGTTTGCTAGATGCCTACCCAAGAAGTCGTTATACCTTGGATGCATACAACGAAGTAGCTTCGGAATATATGTTGTTGAAGCAGTTTGAACAGGCGGAAAAGTATTACACCTTGATATTAGAGAAATTCCCAGGTACTCAGCTAACAAGAAAAGCGTACAGTACCCTGGGAAGGATCTATTACAACCAGAAGAAAATAGAAAAAGCCGTAGATGCTTACACCAAGTTGTACGATGATTTTAAAGGTACGCAAGATGCTCAATCTGCAGCAGATATGGTGAAAACCATATATACAGAGGAAGGATTGGCTAAGAACTATGTTCAGTGGGCTTCAACCCGTGGTGGAATAACATCTTCAGGAGAGGATAGTGTAATGTATGAAACCGCCATCAATGCCTACGATAAAGGCGAATACCCCAAAGCCATTTCTTCCTTTAACAGCTATCTGGATGAAAAGCCCAATGGAAGTTTCGTCATCCCAGCCTTGTATTATCAGGCCATGAGTTACGAACAGAATAAACAGCCTCAGTTAGCGCTTGAAGCGTATAAAAAGGTATCGGTTGCAAATTCTGGTGACTATAAAGAAGACGCCACCTTGGCTGTACTTAAGATTTATGGTAACGATGCAAAATGCGAAGACATTCTGACGTATTTAGAGATACTCGAAGAAATAACCAGATCTAAGGAGTTGCAACGCAAAGCATGGAAATCCATGATGTATTGTTATTCTCGCTCGGGTAATGCCGAAGGACTAAATCGTATCGCTTCTAAAGTGGTAAATGACGAAACCATCGACGCTGATTTGAAGTATCAGTCCAAACTTATTGTGTATAAAAGTAATAATGATTCAAGTATTTCCTATGAAGATAAACTGGTTCAATTACGCAGTATTTATGAAGGGAATGATAATCGTTTTGCTGCCGAGGCCAAGTATCTAGAAGCTGAGGTATATTACCATATCGATAGTACAGAACTAGCAAAAGAGTCCTGTTATGCACTCTTAGAAAACTATAATGGTTACGATGAATGGGTAGGTAAATCCCTACTGCTACTGGGTGATGCGTTCGCGAAAGAGAACGATGACTTTAATGCGAAAGTGACCTGGAATACCATTGTAGAAAATTTCACTGACCCTGCCATTGTGAATCCGGCCAAGGAGAAAATTGCAGAGGCAAATGAACGTCAGAATAATAAAGAGGAGGAAAAAGAAGAGCCAACCTCAGAATAAGGTTGGCTCTAGATATTTTCAGTTGTTGTGGTGGGATTCCTTAGCGTAATGTCAATGCTGAGGATCCCATTAGATATCCTTCGGTATACAGTTGTACCGTATACTTACCAGCAGTCAATTTCTTAGAAGGTTCCCAAACCATTCCCGCTACTTCCTTATTGCCATTTTCGTAAAGAACTTCGGTAGAATAGGAGAACTTGGTTGATTTTCCTTCCGCTAAGTCAACCACACCGCCTTGTCCAGGATTCTGCATGGTGGTTCCTTCCGGACCTGTTACCTTGATGTATACTTTACGCGGTCCAGCTTCTGCTATGTTATTCTCAGCGATGCTGAAATTGATTTTGAAGGCTTTCACACGTGAAGCCCTTACAGTAGTAGCTTCTTTACCCGTGAGAAACTGTTTTTTAACTGTTTCTACTTTGATTTCGGAAGTGGTAAGTCGAGCTGCTAGGTTCTTCAGCTTTTTGCCTTCTAATGCCAATTGGGTATTTTCCCCATACAAGGTTTTATTTTCATTTTGGAGACTATCGCTGAACTCTTTGAGTCGCGCGTTTTCTTCTTCTAGGATGGCCAACTTATTGGTTAAGTCTGAAAGTTTATCTTCTAGTTCAGAAACCGTTTGTTTATTGGCATACTTCTCTTTCTTCAAAAGATATGTCAAACGAGCAATTTCACTTTTCTTTTTTGCTAACTCATCCGACATCTGCTGGTTATTTTCCGCCATGGTGGCAGAATCCTGTTGGTATTGAGCGAGCAATGATTCAGCTGCTGCGATGGCATTTGCTTTACGC
>VMCP01000175.1 GCA_008081305.1 Bacteroidota bacterium
TGCTGGAGGAAAAGCAGATGGTCCGCCGTCGGTAGGTCTACCGTATGAAACTTCTTCTAAACCAAAATCAAGTAGTAGTTCACCATCTTTCTTTGCAAATGGTGGGTTTGGTACGCGTATATGTAACCAATACATAAGTAGAACAACAAGCGCGGCGACAACACTACTTATTCCGGCGGCAACCCACTTTTGCTGCTTACTGGTACTTAATTTTGATTCAATGACGTAATGCCGCATTATTTTCCGATGTTCCAACGAGTAATGCTCAAGGAGCCCTCTGGTATTCCTTTTATATTAACGATGAATTCTTGAACATCTTGTTTTGTAGAGAAGCGACCCAATACGATCTTTTTAAAACTGCTAGAAGCTGGTTTTAAGATGGTGGCGTTTAGTCCCTTGTTATTCCATTGTGTGCACTCTAATTCTGCCGCCTTTTGCGTTAAATAGGATCCTCCCACCAAGAAGTACTGACCTTTTTGGTTGTTGAGTAAATCCTCCAAGTAGGATTTCACATCCATGATTGCAGATTGGTTATCTCCCGCTGGAACGGTAGATTTTTGAGCGATAGTCGTATTTTCTATTGCCGTTTCTGAAGATGAAACTTCTGTTTTCTTCTGAGTGTTGTGTGTGGTTTCAGCTCTCTCATTGAGATTAAGCAGTTTCCCATTTACCCAAACATACTGTTGTTCGGGTGCCGATTCAGAGGACTTATTTACAGATGGCACATTTGACATGCCAGCAAGTTGTTGCGATTCGTTGTAAACACCCACCCAAGAAAGAGCCGCTATCCCGATGGTTAATAATGAAACAGAAATAATAGCAAATGAAGCAGCGATATTCCAGATTGGATTAAGTCGGTGCGTCGATTCATTCTTTTCTATATGCTCATCAGACAATGAGACCACAGTGGCGTCCTCGGTTGAGGTAGTCTCTGAAACAACCTGAGGTTTTACCCATTCATTTTGAGATTTTGTTTGATTTGATTCCCACTTCAAGTTTTTTAGACCATAGTTGGGAAGGTGCAAGTTGTATTGTTGTCGAGGAACAAAAAATATCTTTCCTGATTTGTTCAAAAAGAAATTCCCAAAAGGGAAAAAAGAAGCATACTTCTTTGATTCAATTTGATTTCTTAATACTTGAACTTCATTCTCAAGGAAAGCGAGCGCCTCTTTGTAAGATAGGGAGAGGTCCTTAGAAATACTGTGAACAAGTTGACCATCATTATCAGCAATTTGAGCATTAAAAGCAATAATCGAGTGTGATGGTTTGATTTCACCAGAATATGGATTTATCGACGCTTCAGCATCCTTCAGTAAAAAAGAACCCAAGCCTGGTATACACACAAATGATTCCTTGAGTAATACGCTTTCAATGGCCGTATGAAATGCGGGGTTCAGCATTATACAAATATATGGTCTAAGCTAGAACAATCCAATTGAAATACCGCCCATTACCGTTAGGCCCCAAACAGGGTATCCATACCAGTTTTCGTATTTCTTACCTAGTAGATTAGAACCTTGTACCCATATTCTTCCTTTGCCACTAAAACGGTAATCGATTCTTGCATAAACATCTGTAAAGCCAGCTACTTCTGTTTCTTGTAGTTTGTCTTCGATTCTCACTTGGTTCAATCTTCTACCCATCCCTTTTGCGCCTGCTTCGATTAACAAAGAGGTTATAGGCCGGAAGGCTAAAGAAGCATTGTACTGCATGCTTGGCATATGCCATACCTCATTATCAGATCCAAAATTTACAATTTTTATGTCGCCCGAGACTTTCAATTTTTCTCCTACTAGATATTCGGCTCCAGCCCTGAAATAGATGGTTGAGATATCGTTGTATACAACGTTTAGGGCATTTAAGCCATTATAGTCTTTGAGGTGAGCGCTATCAGTTGGATGCGAAGTGAACATCATTTGATTTGCGATTGAATTCCCTCCAAAATCGATGTGAAAGAGAGAATTAGAAGAAATTTTTCCTTTTAATCCGATGTAACCGTTGATTTGTTCAAATGAATTTTCTACGGGTAGATCTAAACCATAGAAAGGCATGATTTCGTGCATCCTGCGGAGTGAATTTTTACGCAAGCCTCCATCAATTCCTCCATACACCGTCATTTCAAGATCGGCTAGGCCTTTCTCAAGAGAAACATAAGGATTTACTCGAATTGGTGGAGCGTCAATCTGGCTGTGTTGGTTATAGGTTAGGTTTACACCCACTTGGACATCTAACTTGGTTGGTTTATGAAAAAATTGAATCCGCGGTAGAAAGTCAATAAACATTTGGTTGGCCCTATTTTGATTTATCGTACCTTTTCTTGTGGTGAAGTCGAGGTAAGTAAAGGCAAGATCACCAAATAACGCAAAACGCTTATTTCTGGAAAGGAATTTTAGCGTGCTTTGTGCCTCTAATTCTTCTTGTAACGCATTGGTTTGAAAAACTTGAACATTATTGAGCCAACGCACCTCTGGTACGTTTCGCTTTTCTAAAAAGAGATAGTCGATATGAATGCCATAATTCTCAGCTGTCTTACCCGCTGATGCTAAATCATAGATTACTCCTTCTTTACCTTCATTCCTCATGCTATCATCCTGCGCGTAATAAGTCTGATGATCACGATGGTAATAAAGTTCAGTACTAAGGCTAGCATTATCAAAATAACGGGAACCTCCCATATGAATTCGGGTTTGCGCCCCCATCTGATTATTGACTGGCGTATTTCCTTGTAGGTGCAGGGCGCTTAAATTGTAAGACCACAATGCGCTTGGTCGGTTAGAAAGGAAAAGCTCCCCTAATAAATGGCCATTATTACCACCGCCCAATCGAAGATAATTTGAGAGGTAGATACTATCTTTAGAATCTTCTTTAATGATATCCGGTTTAACCGTCATTAAAGACTTTCTTGTATTCCAGTTGAAATTTGGAGTGGAAAAGTCTAATCGGAATTTAGGCATTTCTGATTGTGGAACTTCCGGCTCTAATCGAATCTTATTTGCAGGAATTAATTTGAGGTCCGTTCCGGATATAACGTTACGTGAAGTATTATCAAAGCTTGAGGTTCGTTCTTCTTGCGCTTGAAGTTGAATGGCGCCCCATAATAAAAGACATGCGATACTCTTTTTCATCCTAAACAAATATCATTATTGACGGATTGCCATTGTCTACATATTTTTGAAGTGTCTAATAAAGTCGAATGGTAAATAGGCCTCGAAAATCATTTGTGTTTTTTTATTGATTCATTGAAAAATCTAAAAACTTTGCCTATTTTTGCAAACCATTTTTGCCATATGTACGCAATAGTTGAAATAGCCGGAAGACAATATCGTGTAGAAGAAAACGGTCACGTTATCGTGAATCGCCTTCAAGCCGAAGCAGGGTCTAAAATAGAGTTAGATAAAGTATTAATGATTGGTGGTGACAAAGTGAAAGTCGGAGCACCAACCGTTAAAGGCGCTAAAGTTTCATGCACCGTTGAGGAGCATGGAAAAGGAGACAAGGTAATTGTTTTCAAAAAGAAGCGTAGAAAAGGATATAAAGTAAGAAACGGTTTCCGTCATTCTTTGACGAAATTGAAAATTGAAAGCATAACCGCATAAATAAATCATATCATGGCACACAAAAAAGGAGCAGGTAGTACTAAAAACGGACGTGAATCTCATAGTAAGCGCTTAGGTGTTAAGATTTACGGAGGACAAACGGTAAAAGCGGGTAATATCATCGTTCGCCAAAGAGGAACCAAGCATCATGCAAATGAAAACGTAGGCATGGGTAAAGATCATACACTTTTTGCTTTGACCGACGGTATCGTTCAATTTAGAAAAGGTAAAGATGGTCGTAGTTTCGTTTCTGTAGATAATACAGTAGAGGCATAAACCATTATAAAAGATTAACTTTGAAGCCGTCTCTACAGACGGCTTTTTTTGTACCCATTATGACTAGACCAGAATTCAAAAATCCCAAAGATTCATATACGCAAATGAATGAATTGGTATTGCCCAACGATACCAATACCTTGAATAATTTAATGGGAGGGAAGCTTCTTCATTGGATGGATATTTGTGCGGCTATGGCTGCCCAAAAGCACAGTAACCGAATTGTGGTTCCC
>VMCP01000084.1 GCA_008081305.1 Bacteroidota bacterium
GCCACAGGTACAAGCGTACAACCTATTTACAGCAGTAAATTCAACGGTATAGGTATCGTCAGCAGGTAAGGAAATTTGAAAACTAGCATTTTCGTCTTGAGTGGTTCCATCTCCTACACCGATCACCTTCCATTCGTAATCCACACCCAATTGCCCCCCGAGTGTTAATGCAGTATCCACCGGGGTTAATTCAGCTCCATAATAAGCGTAGTTGTAATCTGGTTTAAATACAAAATCACATGTTTTGGGTTGGGGTTTTATTAATACACTCTTTGTCAGCGTAGTTACACAGCCACCCTCAATGATTGTCATAAGCCTAATAGGTACGGTAACCGAGTCACTTGTAACAAGTATAAACTTAGGTGAATGTTCTTCGGATGAATCGGTTAAGTTGAAAACCCAAAGGTAACGAGCGTCCATAAATCCATCGTATTTAGTTAGGTTTTCAACCATTATACTATCTCCAGAACAGGTGGGCTCTACTTTGAAATCAGGAATTGCTTCATCCAATACTTCAATTTCGCGTTCTAAAGAATCTGCACAACCTTGATCATTCAGAACCTTTAATTTTACCCTGTATATTTTTAAAGTTTCCCAATCTGTCTTCCAGTCCCAGTCATTGGAAACCTCTTCATCATTCAAATACCAACTACTCTGTACCAACACGGATTTATCATAGACGGTAGTGTTTTTAAAGTTTGTTTTAGAATGAATGCATATTCGATCAATATCAAAATCAACATAAGGTGTAGGTTTTACAACCACATCTCTGCTCAGTGAATCCCGGCAACCAAACTCACTATTCACGAACAACGTCACACGCTTTTTACCTGCTGAATCATAGATAAGGGATGTATTCTTTTGTGTACTGTAGGCGGACCCTTCTCCAAACTCCCAACGCACACCAAAGAGCGAAGTTTGCATATTGGTCTTGGTATTGAATTGGACTTTTTCACCCCGACAAATCTCACTTGAGAATTCAGCCTTGGCTTCAGGCTGTTCAAATACTCTGATTTTCTCTTCTAATGAATTGATACAACCATTTTTCTCTCCTACCAAACGCACATCATAAACACCCCTTTTATCATAAGTATGATCAATATTACCAGCACCCATAGCGGTGTCTCCGTCTCCAAAATCCCAGAAAAAATCAGCATCGGTAGGAGAACTTTGGTTAACAAAACGAACCACGCGCTTCTCACAGGGATTGGAATTGGTAAACCTCAAATCGGGAGTAGCCTTAATATTAAGGGTATCCGTCATTAAAAAAGAAAAACCATATTGAGCTGTTTTTACCCTAAGCGTTACCACATAGTTTCCGGTACTATCGTAAACAAAGTAAGGTGAGTACAAAGAAGAACTGTCATTCTTGTTATTCTCGTCGAACTGCCAATGATAGGTAAGGTAATCTTCGCCTTTGGTTAGTTCTGTTTGGTTGTAAAACCGAATAGTATCCTTATTGCACAGCGTGGAATCCGTAATAAAACCCATCGTTGGAGTAGCAGACTGATGTATCACCTGTAGAATACTTGTATCGCAACCTGTGACTTCGTTCAAGACCTGAACTACCAAAAATAGCAGGCTATCTTCAAAAGCCGTATCTGAATCCGTAATTGAAATGAATGCGTTCTTTCCCATAGCAGGACTGCTAAATTTCACTTTACCTGCGTTGCGTCCAGATTCACTTCGATAAGTCACTTTGGCTGTCCACCCTTTACCTGTAGCATAATCTGCATTGGACAGACCCCTTGGAGCTGTTAGTTCAAAATCCAATGGAGTGCCTACAGGTGCAGCAATGACTCCCGGTCTAGACACGGGTATATTTACCAATGTTGAATCGAACTTATTTATCAATTTACTCCCTCCTGGTGAAGGAATTACTTTAGACTCAAAAGTGACCGTATCGTCTTGAAATTCGTCATTGCTATTCAAAAGATACACTTTTAGCCTTCCAGTTCCCCAAGGACTCAACATCAAAGGGTTATCAAATCTTACCGTTTGAGTATCTCCGGGTAATAAATTTAGTTGATGGTGTTCGATCTTCCGTGATACTCCATTATCAATCAAAAGGCTGATCGTAGGAATGGTATCCACCCAATCATTGTAGACCTTAAAACGGTCAGCTAAAATCTCACCTGAACAAACGGTATCTCGCTTGGGCAAATCAATAATAATACCAATATTCATTTGATCAATGATCGCACCACGATCACAAGAAATTGGATGTCTTTTTTTAGAAAAAATATCTAATTCAGAAATATTATTGGAAGGGACCTCATTTTGATTTCTGAATTCTTTTGATCTAAAGTCATTTTTAGCTGGATCACGAAAAACAGAAGGAAACCAACGTGTCCAAGAATCTACCACCGCACCTGCCTTCCAACTCTTAAAACTGGTATATTGGTTAGTACCAAAAGCCCATTCTTGTCCAGCAAATCCATCTAAATAAAATGTGTTTCTCTCAACACCCCAACCCGAAGAATTTGATGTATTAAAAAATGCTCCATATACCGAACCCTTTCCCTTTGCCTCTATAATATTACCAACAAACGTAGTTTTAGAATCGTCATCTAAATAAGCCATGGTGGTCACGTGTGTGGATTTCTTGGCTAAGCTATCATAAAGTGTATTATTATAGATATCCTGAATATAAGTCGTCTGATAATTGGTAGAGTACAAATAATGCGTTTCTAAAGGTCCCAATAAATGCGCAAGTAAATTATCGTGAAACGACATGTTATTGGGCCAATACCAATATGCTCCAATTGTTTGCCCGAGGGCATCTTTGGTGTATTGGTTAGTCACTCTATTCCGTGCTATCTCCCAGTTCCCTGCCCTCATCACGGCCATGCAATACAGCTCCTTGGAACTAAAAACTGAATCTATACGATTATCAGAGATGGTATTCAATCCTGTATTTCCACTACTTACATTATTGCCAAAAATCACCACACCATCTCCCCCATTGTCTGCACCAAAGTTTAAGTCCTTGAACTCATTTTTATCTATACGGATATCCTCGCCAAAATTAGCGTACATGGCATATGAATAACCCGTGTACCCCTTTGCATTTGAGAAGCTGTTTTCAATCACTTCATTCAGAACTCCGTATTGGGTAAGTATCCCACTAAAGAGAGTATGATATCGTAAATCCTTGATTTTATTTGCAATAATCTCCACCGGGTATTTAGAGGTACCCACCGCATACCACAGATTTATACCGTATACATTTTTTATGTTATCTGGGTACGTTGCTGATTTGGGAATTACTGCTCTTTTTTTGGGTAAGTCGTGTATACTATTCCCAGATATACTCAAAGATTGACTTCCAGATTTTCCATAGAGGCACAGAATCCCCATTACGGTAGAATCTACCGAGGCCTTATCTGATAAATGTTCCCTTGAGACATCATTTGATTCGCAACGTTCACCATTCACATAGGCCATGTAGATGCCTCGAGAGTAAAAACCATCAATCCTATTTCTTACAAATTGATTATTCGTTGAAATACTTCCGTAATCCTTGCTTCCTTGACGATCGTAAATCCCAAAGTAGGGTCCAGCAGAATTACTGTCTTTGGGGTAAAAGTGACCATTCTTGATCGTATTCCCAATTCCAGCATGTTTTTCAATTGGTACACCTAGGTATTTACCCAATGCCCCAATCGCAACATAGGCTCCTGAATCCTGCTTGAAGCCACTTAAACCGCTTAAAAAAATATCACAACTATCGATGGTATTGTAATCTGCCCGTTGACCCATCCTTAAGCCAACAACTCCGGACTCGCTAGAATTATTTTCAATGTGTAAGTTTCTGATGGTGATATAATCGGCACCCACCAATTGGATTAACCCTTCCTTATGTTTACCCTTAACCCATTTGTTTGAACCATTAATGGTTAGAGTGTTTGTACTATTGGTTGGGTTCTTACTTGGAACCTTAAAGATGATACAGGTATCCAAAACAAAATCATCCCTTACCGTCAACGTAACCTTGGATGAAACTCCATTTTGATGAAATGTTTTCAAAAATGCATCCCAGTCAGTAAAATTTCTCGTAACTGACTTACCACCAATTGTATATGCGCCTGAAAGCTG
>VMCP01000059.1 GCA_008081305.1 Bacteroidota bacterium
AACGGCTTGTTACTTGAGTTCCTCTCTTGCTGTTGATCTAGCGAGAAAATACCACAGTCGGCTCCATATTTTGCATATTACCTCCAAAGTGGAAACGAATCTTTTTAGAAATGATATATCCCTTAAGGAAAAAAGAATCACCTCCGAAGTGTGTGTACATCACTTGCATTTTACAAATAAGGACTACAAACAACTACAACATCAAATCAAATGTAATCCAGCAATAAAAACTCAAGACGATCAAGATGCTCTTTGGAAAGCTCTGATAGATGGAAGGATTGATGTCATAGCAACAGATCACGCTCCTCATGCGCAAAATGAAAAGTTTGCTGAGGATTATTTGGATTGCCACGCTGGGTTACCTTTGGTTCAACACCCTCTATTAATGATGTGGCAAAAGGCCAAAGAAGGAAAAATATCAAAGGAAATGGTTGTTGAGAAAATGTCTCATAATGTGGCCAAAGCCTATAAGCTAAAGGAAAG
The DNA here is from genome assembly GCA_008081305.1 of Bacteroidota bacterium. GTDB lineage: Bacteria > Bacteroidota > Bacteroidia > NS11-12g > UBA955 > VMCP01. The sequence goes on from VMCP01000059.1 coordinate 484, forward strand.
AGGTTTCATCAGAGAAGGCTATAAAGCCGATTTGGTTTTGCTTAATCCCAACAATAAAACTTCAGTAACCAAAGAGAGTTTACTGTATAAATGTGGTTGGTCACCTTTGATGGATAGTACATTTGATCATTCTATTGAAAAGGTATGGGTAAATGGTTCATTGAGTTATTCCGATAAAGAAATAGGGGAGCTAAAAGCTCAAAGGTTAAAGTTTGACAAAGACCGTTAACTCCTAGAGTTTCGCTTCGTGTAAAAGGCATTGAGTACGTTTTCTATCGGTTGAGATACATTGCAATCCACAAAAGAAATACCCAACTCTAAACACTTTTCTCTAATCTTTTTTCGTCTTGCTTTTTCTGTGTTTTGATATTCAGACGCAATTTCTTCAGGGGTGAGCTTTACAACTTCATTTGTTTCTATATCAACAAACTTTAAAGGCTGATCTCCCAGGTTAACGTCTAACTCTAACTCGGATTGAGCATCGTTTACATGAAGTACAACAACTTCACATTTCAAGTAATGTAAATAGGAAAGGGTGTTCCAAAATTCATTGTATGCATCCGAACCATTAGGAAAGAGGAGGTCGCTAATGAAGACTACGACATTTCGTTTTTTTATCCCTTTGATAAAGTGTTGATAGCTAAATAATTGTTTGGAGTTTGTGGTTGGGTTGTTTTTACTCCAATAGTGCTCTAATTGGGATATAATTACATTTAAATGTGTTCGGGTTGATCTAATTTCACTTTCCCAACGGACGATTTCATCATCATAGATACTAATACGAAATGCATCCCGCTGTTTTTGCATAGTGTATAACAGTGAAGATGCAGCCAACACTGAAAATTTTAGTTTAGCATGATTCTCTGGGTAATACATGCTTTTGGATACATCTAAAAATAGGTGGCATTTTAGGTTGGTTTCTTCAACGTACTCTTTGATGTATTTCTTCTCTGTTTTTGCTAATAATTTCCAATCGAGGTTTTTGATATTTTCGCCTTCGTTGTAAGGTCGGTGTTCAGCAAACTCAACGGAGTGACCGCGTAATGGACTGCGGTGTATTCCGGTTACATATCCCTCCATGGCTTTTTGAGCCAGGAAATGAAGGGATTGTATCTCTATAGCTTCTTCTAGTAGCAATGGGCAAATATAAAAAAGGGCCGCTGTATAGCGACCCTTTAGGAAAAGTTATTTTAGGATTAACCTAATTGAGCATCAATCTTCTGAGTGATGGCTGTTTTAGGAACGGCACCTACTATTTTATCAACTACCTCTCCATTTTTGAAGACCAACAAAGTAGGTATGCTTCTAACACCATAGTTCATTGCGATATCTGGGTTTTCGTCAACATTTAACTTACCGATAACCGCTTTTTCTGCATAATCGTTATGAATTTCCTCCACTACAGGACCAATCATTTTACATGGGCCGCACCATTCTGCCCAAAAGTCAACCAAAACAGGTTTGTCTGAGTCTAAAACGGTATTTTGGAAGTTGCTGCTATTAAATTCTACTGCCATAGTACAAAGTTAAGAATTTCATCTTATTAATCCTTTTCAGATTGTCTTGTGATCAGCTTATCGTTGTGGTATGCGCCGATTGTATTTCCCAAGTACTTACCATATTCCATACCTTCTCTAAAATGAATTCCTCCGTAAATACGGCTCATACAAGCTTCGTCACTCGCTTCTCTGAAGTTTTTGAACGTTCTCACACCCAATCCGAATTCAAATTCCGCCGAATCTGTAAAAGAATACTCTCCGAACAAATCAGTTAACACTGTTGCAGCAGCAGATGAAACTACGCTATGCGCACTCGGATACTCTGGAAAGGCAGGTGTTTCAATTGCTGGAAGCCATGATGAATCCATGTGTCTTCTAATCACTGTTACAGGACGAATGTATTCGTAGTGATATTTCGCATCCCAAACAGCAATAAAAGCGTCGAACATAACTGCGGACAATCTCAGCATTCCCTCCGCCGATTCTTTAAGAGAGTACTGTTCTTTTCTCGCAACCGTTGAGAACATAGATAACCAATGTCCAGCAGGGGATACCTTTAATACTTTGAGAGTGGCATGACCATAGTGAAATGTACTCTTAGGGTTATCATCCCAGTAACGAGCGATCCTCAATTGATTTGAATCTATATTGACCACTGCATCATGTATTTCTTTCATTAATGGATAGAAATCAGGGTTCTTTCCCATGTTATATGGAGTAGGTACGGGAAGGGTGTCCCTAAATTGATTGCAAGATTCGATTAGGTTGGGGCGTATTTTTCTCCATTGTGGTTCAATGGCTTCCATGTACTCTGTCGGAGTAGGCTGCCAAAAAGCTTCTGATTCGTTAACCATATATAAATCTGTACCTCGAATTTGGTTGAAGGTATCTCCTTTAGACCATTTCACCACATGGTTCGAAACCGTTTGCCCCCATTCTAAACTACGATTGTAAACATCTTCAGGCAGTTGGCTTTTGTAAAAATCGAGTTTTCGCTCTCTAAAGGAAGCGATAGAGTCTTCTTTATATACGAGCTTCATCGCTGTTTGAGTGTATGACTCCATTGCAACAAGATCCAAACAATACCCTTTTGAAGTATCACAGTTAGAAAGCGTTTCAAAATCCGTAAATTGTCCAGAAACGGAATTTAAATCTCCAAAAAATGGCTTAATGGCCTCGTAGGCCGAAACACAAGAATAAAAGTACCTTCTTGACGCTACAGGAGGCGTTACACCATCTAAAACCACAGCATTTTGAATGGCTAGATTACATTCACTGAGTATGTCGTGATTGAAAGTTGTTTTTTGATTGTTTGGGGTGATGTTTGAACAACTACCTATAATTAATAGTAAGACTGCAGGTAACAGTAGTTTAAGCGTTTTCATATTCAAATGTATAAAATAAAAAAGCCGTTAATCAGAATTAACGGCTTCAATGCTTATTTAGAAAGAGTATTAATCTTCCAAGATAATTCCAGACTCTTCTTTGTAAGGAGAGGTTACTTTCGTGTATTCTTTTAAACGTTTGATGGTTTTAACGCGAACAGTTGCCTTGGAACGATTTTTAGCTTCTTTTCTTTTTAATCTTGTTACTGCCATGATTGTAGAGTGGCGCAAATATACAATACTCTCAAATAAATCAAAAGTCTATTTTTACTTCTTTTAGCGGTTTTTGCCGGTCATTACCCCAAAATGTGATTTTTTGTACATTTTTATCGTACCAGACTTTTGGAGTGGAAGACGACATATATCCTCCTCCCAGGTATTGCATGACGTTTCTCTGTTGTCCATTCTTTAGGGTAGCAGTTGCATATTTAGCATTCTTGGGGATATTTAAAGATCTGGATGTATTCTTCAATCTAAAGGCCAACAGTTTATCGTTGTTCTGACTTGCTAAAATTTGCGGCGTTCCTTTGGCTGATGTGACACAAACCATAGATCTTCCGTCACCAGGTACATATAATCCGGAGGAGTTACCATTGATATATTGAAAACCAGCTCCATTTTTATTGAGTAGGACAAATCCGTTGTGGGCATCATCAGGACCGTGTTGAACTCTGGTGTATCGATTATTACCTTGCCCCACAATATCTAAATAACCATCTTGGTTTACATCC
>VMCP01000200.1 GCA_008081305.1 Bacteroidota bacterium
GCCTTTTGCCTGTTCAGCTCCCCATTTTCATGGCTTTCTCTTACTTTCTATTTCTTTCAGCTCATGAGTCATCCAATAGTCGACAATCGCCTCATCTATATCATCGCCGCCTAAATATGTATCCCCGTGGGTTGCCAACACCTCAAATACACCGTCTTCTATTGTAAGGATGGAAACATCAAACGTTCCACCCCCAAGGTCATAAACCAACACATTACCACTGCCTTTGCCTTCAATCCCATAGGCTAACGATGCAGCCGTGGGCTCATTAATAATGCGCATAACATCCAGTCCAGCTAGTTTACCTGCATCTCTAGTGGCCTGTCTCTGGCTTTCGTTAAAGTATGCCGGAACTGTAATTACAGCCTGATCAATATCGGCGTTCAACGCTTTCTCAGATTGGGTTTTTAATTCCTTTAGAATTTCAGCACTTAACTCTATCGGGTTGAAGAATTTATCACCGATATTAACCTTTACCATGTTATCCGATTGATCGTCGATGACTTTATATCCCCACTTTTTGGTTTTTTCTTGGAGTTCTGAATACGACTTTCCTAGCAATCTTTTCACTGAATAAACCGTACGATCTGCTTGATTCATGAGCTTCTCTTTCGCTAAAAACCCAATCTCTGGAAAATCTTTATCGTTGAAATGAATAACTGAAGGAACCGTTTCATTCCCACGAACAGGTATTATTTGAGCAGAAGATTCCCCCTTTGGTACATAAGCCGCTAATGAGTTGGTAGTTCCCAAATCAATTCCCAAAACGACTTTGGGTTTTTCTAAGCTGCCTTTGGCAATATTGATGTTGATTTTTCCCATTTCTTAGTTACGAATTTTACTCCTTTACCTTCCTAATTTATTCAGCTTCAAAATTACAATTCCCCATGCTTTAAACCTTATGACCAAGCCATGCATTTCTCGGATTAAAGACATTGATCGGTTTTTTAACCAAGCTTACACAAACATGACAAATAGGATTGCCGTAGGGAACATTCACCGAAATACTTTTGCACCCAAATCATGAAAAAAGGTATTATCGCAACCGCTATTTTTGGCTTCTTAGCCTCTCTTGGAGCTCAAACTTCGACGGACACCGTAACAATGGGTGCCGGTTATGCAAATCAAGTCTTCTTTAACCTTCAAGATGGGAAACAGCACAATTCGCCTATCGCAAATTGGCATATTGCTCACACCACTTTGGCTATGGACAACGCCATTCGTTTAAACCATGCCGCTGGCGTATTTGCCTACATCTATCCAAAGGGTGATAACGGTGCTTACAACTCATTCGACACCACAGGATGGTCTACTTGGCACATGCCTTACAATGACATGAAAGATGAAACAAAAGGTGCCTTAAATCAACAAACCGACCCAAACAATCAATGGGATTTCTCTTGGGGTGTTTACGATGCAAGTTCTCATGAAGTAGTAGGAGACTCTTTATATCTTATTACTGTAGGAATGGGAGCAGAAATGAAGCTATACAAATTCATGCCCATCAAACAAGACAAAATGGGCAACTTTATTTTCGAGTTTGGCCCCCTTGATGATGTAGCAGGAGAACCAGATACCATCAAAACAAGTATGGCCTATGGTGGAATGTTCAAATATTTCAATTTAACCAAAGACATGCAGGTAAGTATTGAGCCACAAAACAAAAGCTGGCACCTCAACTTTAATCGCTATTACGACTTAGTTCAAAATCCACGAGGACCTGGAATGGTGATGTATCCAACTACTGGAGCAGAGTCTTTCAGAGGCTTAGAAATAGCGCATGTGGATGGAATTGAATTCAGTGAGTTAGTGAGCAATCCAAATGATTATATCAGTATAGCAAATGAAGATACCTCTATTGCGTCAGGTCACGGCTTCAATACGGGTTTAACACGTGTTGGTGGTGATTGGAAGGCTTTCGATGGGAGAGGTTTTAGTGTTGTTCCACAAAAGAACTACATCGCAAAAATTGAGACCCCAACAGGCTATGAATACTGGGGATTCCACTTCTTAAGTTTTGAAGGACAATCTACCGGTGCCATGAGTTTAGAGCGTGCCAAGTTAGGAGAGCTTGCTTCAGTGACTAACGCTAAACTCACCACAGTTGGTTTATTTCCAAATCCAGCCTCTGATATGGTTTGGGTAAGCGTCAATAACGGATCTTTAAAAACCGTTAATGTATTGAGCACGTCAGGTCAGAAGGTCGCTTCGCATGACAACCTTCAAACAAATCGATTCCAATTACCGATCATAAAGCTGACATCCGGTCAATATATCATTGAAACCATTCATAGCAATGGTATTTCAAGAAACTGGATCATTAAAAACTAATTGATACATGTACCGCATTCGCAGGGTAATTTCACTGCTATGCATCACTGCTAGTGGGTTGGGTCAGCTATTGGCCCAACCCACAAGTAATTATATAAATCGTTCAACCGTAACGGTATTTGACGACCAGAATCATCGAATTTCTCAACTACCCATTAAAATTTCTCTCCTCGATACGACTTACGAGACATTTACGGATAACAACGGTGAATTCATCATACTGAGTCCACATATAATCGATTCTGCTAGATTATCTATTGATCCTAAATTTGGCGAATTACCTAATCACGAGGTCTATCCTTTGAAAAATAAAGGGACCATTACCTTACGTATACTCAGTCATTTCAAAAAGGTAAATCCCATATCCATAACCGCAAGCGTTAATCCCAGATTAGCCACAGACAACCCCTACTCCGTTCGTGTGATTGATAAACAGACCATTCAAAAAATGGCTGCTCAAAACGTAACAGAAGTACTTCAAAACCAGTCCGCTGTCATCATTAATCAGGATCCAAGTCTGGGCTCGTCCGTACAATTACAAGGTCTTGGAGGACAAAACGTTAAATTCCTTATCAATGGAGTTCCGATGATTGGTCGCCTAAACGGGAATATCGACGTAAGCCAAATTCCCACAGAGAGTATTGAACGGATAGAAATTGTGGAAGGTCCAATGAGCGTCGTTTATGGCACCGATGCCATTGGTGGAGTCATTAATATCATAACAAAGGCTCCTACGAAAAACTCAAGTCAAACAGGATTAACACTATTTGCTGATGGGGTTGGAAATTACAATCAGGATGTTCAGTTTACCCAATTTCTTCGTTCGACGGCCGATAAGCATATCGCTTTGAAAGTGAATGCAGGTAGGCAATTCTTTAGAGGGTTCGACTTTGATAGAAATACACGGCAATTTGACTGGAAACCAAAATCTAGATTATACGGAAATGCTGAACTTTTGTACACCAACAAGAAGCTAAGGCAATCGGTGCGTTACAGTGATTATTATGAATTCCTTATCGATCGGAGCGATGCAGAATTCAACTTAGTAACGGTTACTGGATATAACAATTACTTCCACACCCGACGGAGGGATCTATCTGCTGTGACTGAATTTCGCTATTCTCCAACGCATAGTTTCCGATTCCAAAATGCCCTTAATCACTATCGTCGTGAGAAGTTTAATGTGAGGAGAAATTTAGTTACCGGCACTGAAATCCCTACTAGGTCTGAAGATCAAGATACAACATTAAATATCGCGTTCAACTTTAGGGGACTTTGGGAATATCGGTCATTATCTAAAAAATTCACTTCTCTAGTGGGATATGAAATGCAACAAGAGTCTTTAACCACACAAAGATTAACGGCAAAAGATCCACTCTTGGATGCAGCAATATTCACCTCCCTTGAGTATTCGCCAATCCCACGGTTTACTGTCAAACCTTCTGCGAGAATCGCTTATAATCGTACGTTCGGAACTAATCCGTTACCAGGCATTACCGGTCCATCTCTTAAAATGGCACCCATTATACCCTCTATTCAGTTGAAAGGGGACCTATCCAAACACTCTACCTTTCGTGCTTCTTACGCACAGGGTTTTAGAGCGCCAACTGCCAAAGAATTGTACTTCTTATTTGTAGATATAAATCATAACGTACAAGGGAATCCTAATTTGAGATCGGAGCGATCAGACAATATCAATATTTCCATTGATTACCGTCATGCGATTACATCAAAAGTGGCTGCTACTTTCAAAGTTTCAA
>VMCP01000012.1 GCA_008081305.1 Bacteroidota bacterium
GTACGCGTGAGCAACGGAGAAGAAACCGTAACCCGCAAGATCAACATACAGTAATCAATCAGAGGTAATACTCTTTACAGATATCAAATAAAAGGGCGCCCATTGGGCGCCCTTTTTTATGTTGTTAAAGAAGTTATAAGTTTATAATCCGGAACGTAAATACTCTTGTTTAAGAAGTGAGCAAATCCTATAGCGCTCTTCCCCCGTATCCTCTCCAAGGGAAAGTAGCTGCTTATAAACCATGTCTAAACCTAACAATTCAACAAATTCAAAAGGACCGTTAGGATAGTTGGTTCCTAATTTCATTGCCGTATCAATGGCTTCTTTTTCGGCAGTACCCTCCTGTAAGGTGTAATACGCTTCGTTAATGATCATGCTTAAAACCCGTGGCGTGTAAAACCCAACCCTGCTTTCTAGCCAATGTGTTTTTTCCACGCCAAGAAAGGATTCGATATCGGACCATTTCTCTAATGCATATTCAAATGGATTGGTTGCTTCCCATACCGATCTTTCAATCAAATGAGGAAACGTATTCAGACCAAAGTATTGTTGTTGGTCCATCTGTAACCCGAATTCATGCAATCCCGATTCAATGGTTCTAAAATTTGCACCCAAGATAAACAGCGTGCCACTATTTTGATGGTATGACTTGATGCGGTCAGGAAATTCATCCCAATTCAAATCAATGAATACATCGTATTCGTCGTGCGTTTGATTATCTTGCACGTATGATATGGAAACATCTTCGAATCTCTTTTTCCAAGAGTCTATTCGTTTTCCCGATCCTAATACTGCTATCTTCATGTCAGTACAAAAATAACAATAACACCATGAGACATACGATTTATTCTAAAGAAGCTCCGGAACCCATTGGTCCTTATACACAAGCCGTTCAATATGGCAACACCATTTTCTTAAGCGGGCAAATCGGAATTGACCGAACGGGAGAGTTCGTTTCCGAAGATGTGGTTCAACAAACCAACCAGGCAATGAAGAATATCGGCTTTGTACTGAAGGAAGCGGGTTTATCTTATGAGAACATCATAAAAACCTCCATTTTTTTAAAGGATATGAATGACTTCCCAAAAGTAAATGATGCCTATGCTTCCTATTTTCAGGATCAATTTCCTGCTAGAGAAACCGTTGAAGTTTCAAGGTTGCCTAAAGATGCAAAAGTTGAGATTTCTGTAGTCGTGGGGAAGTAGTTTACGTTACAAGGGATTCGCATCAAAAACCTAAATTTGTAGATATGTCAAATAACAATGATCAAAAAGAAGGGCAACCACTAGATATCGAATTAAACGAAGAGGTTGCGGAAGGTATATATTCCAATTTTGCCATCATTACACATAGTCAAACCGAGTTTATTGTAGATTTTGTGAGAATGATGCCCGGTGTGCCTAAGGGAAAGGTAAAGAGCCGAATTGTATTGGCTCCTCAACATGCAAAGCGTTTACTTATGGCCTTAGGAGATAATATGCACCGTTATGAAGAAAACTTCGGTAATGTGGATATTGCAGAAAACCAAGAACCCAATATCCCCTTGAATTTTGGAGGTCAAACAGGTCAAGCCTAATAATAAGTATGAAACATAAAGAACGAATAGAACAAGCGATTAAAGCGCTGCAGGAAAGAACGTTTTATGCTCCATATCCCGAAAATCCAAAGGCCTACGACGCTGAAGCGGATGCACAAGGAAAAGAAGCTTTCCAAAAAGCCATGTCAAATCCCTTTGTAGGATTAAACGAGGAGGGTAATACGGGTTTTATTGGGGAAGAAGTTTCGCCATACATGATGGTTGGACTAGGAGTTCAGTATCCGCAGTTTAGTATAGACACTATCATGTCGCGGGCGAAAGAAGCCCATGCAGAATGGTCCAAAATAGATGTTGAGAAACGTGCGGATTTATTAATCGATATGTTGGATGCTGTATCCAAGCGCTTTTTTGAGCTCGGGTACGCCACCATGCACACGACAGGACAAAGTTTTGTCATGTCATTCCAAGCGAGTGGACCTCATGCAAATGATCGTGCAATGGAGAGTGTAGCTTTGGGGTATCAAGAGTTAACCCGTTATTCTAATGAGATAGACTGGGTTAAGCCTATGGGTAAGTTCGATTTGAAAATCAAAAAGAACTTTAAATCCATATCCAAAGGAGTGGGACTTGTCATCGGGTGCAGTACTTTCCCAACGTGGAATACGGTTCCGGGTGTTTTTGCGAATTTGATTTCTGGAAATGCTACCGTAATCAAGCCACATCCAAAAAGCATTATGCCCATCGCGATCGTTGTGGCAGAAATGCAAAAAGTATTGGTGGAAAATGGATTGTCACCATATACGGTGCAGCTAGCCGTAGATACGGTAGCAAAGCCAATTACAAAAGATATAGCCGAGCACAAGGATGTTAAACTTATTGATTATACCGGTGGAACCGCTTTCGGGGATTACATCGAGTCCATTCCTGGGAAAACGGTATTCACCGAAAAAGCAGGAGTAAATTCTGTTATTTTAGAGAGTGTAAAAGATCCAAAGGCAGTTTTCGGTAACCTAGCTTTTTCTTTTAGTTTATACAGTGGGCAAATGTGTACGGCTCCACAAAATATATTTGTTCCCGCTGATGGTATCAAAACCGCGGAGGGTCATTTATCTTATGATGAGGTGGTAGAAGGCCTATCGAAAGCGGTTAAAGGGTTAGCAGAAAACCCTAAAATGGGCGCTTTCGTATTAGGGGCTATCCAAAATGATAATACCAAGAGTCGAGTGAATGATACCATTCAAGCATTGAATGCATCAAATTTAGAGGCCGAAGTAGCACATCCTGAGTTTGCGGATGCCCGGTTGTTAACGCCAACCGTACTTGGTTTAGATGAAAATGATGAGCATTGGAAAGAAGAGTGTTTCGGACCCATCGTTTTTGTGGTAAAATCTAGTGATCCATTAAAGCATGCGGCCGAGATGGCCGAGCATAAAGGAGCTATTACATGTTTATGTTACAGTACAGATGAATCTTATATGCAAGAAGTGGAACATACCATGAATGCGGTATTTACCCCTGTGAGTTTCAATTTTGTAGGTGCTGCTTTTGTGAATCAGCATGCGGCATTCAGTGATTTCCACGTATCAGGTGGTAATCCAAGCGGTAATGCTAGCTTTACCGATGCCCTATATATCAACCGCCGTTTTGTGTGGGTTGGTAATCGATACGCATAGTTCATACCGTTTAGCATAATATAAAAAAGCCCCGTAGATCGGGGCTTTTTTAGTCATAAAAAAAGGGGCGCTAGACCCTTTCTTTAATCAAAATTATCGTATAAAACTTTACTCTTCGCTTGCGCTTTCTTCAGTGGTTTCTTCAGCAGTTGCTTCGGTTGCAACTCTAGCAGAAATATTGAATTCAATATCAACATCCTCCGAAACCAATCCGTTCTTCGCCTTCGCTTTTAGCTCATCAGATAAAGACATCTTTTCTTTATCGTAGTTGATGCCCCAATCTAAACGATTAATGGTGGTTTTACCAGTTGCTGTAACGCCTTCCTCAGAAATACTTACGTTTGCTGGGAAAGTTATATTCTTCACCGAGTCACGAATGGTAAGATTACCAGAAATTTCGTGTGTGTAATCGCCTTCAGCCTTTGCTACTACATTAGTGATTTCAAATTTAGATGTTGGAAACACCTCTACGCGGAAGAAGTCATCACTTGCGAAGTGACCCAATAGCATTTGCTTGTACTCGTCTGCCCTTTCGTCTAGGATGTTGATGTTGGTCATGTCAATAGTAAATGAACCAGCTATCAATGCATTTCCTTCAACCGATAAGGTTCCTTCGGTTACATTGAATTCGCCTGTATGTTCTGCTTTACCAACAATTTTGTAGCCATGGAATTGAACTTTACTTCCTTCTGTAACGGTAAAATTACTTGCAGCTGAACTAGCCTCAGCTGTTTCTTGAGCTTCGCCAGCTTCTGTGGCATTGCTTCCACATGCAGCAAAAGTTAAAATTGCTGCCGTTCCCAATACATGTAAAAATGATTTTTTCATGGTTTGTTTGTTTGAACAAATATAATTCAGTTAAGTTTTG
>VMCP01000014.1 GCA_008081305.1 Bacteroidota bacterium
GACGTACGATGTCTTAGATGCATCGCTTAACTCAATTTTTAGCCGGACGGTCTCGAATCCGCCGTCACAAATCCCCCTACCCACATGTAAGATGGGTACCCCTGCATTTATTCAGGTAACCGCTTGCGGAACTACATTCCGAATGGCATTAAGTCCTGGAGCTTGTCAAGATATATTATTGTTTTGCAATTGTTTACCTAATCCCGGTTGGTACGCATTCAGCTTCTGCTTAGTATCAACGCCTAGCGGAACTTGTGATTATCAATTGAATATTCAAGTTTAATTCTCTTATTTTGGCAATATTCCACAAAAAATATTTTAAAAAGTGTGTCGGATTCATTTCCTGCACACTTTTTTATGTTTTGGGTTTTGGACAAAATGCTTACGTCAAATCCAATCCCTTTCCCGATCGGTTTTTTATTGAAAACAAAGGACAATACGATCATATCGACTCCAATATTGCCGCGGTTATGTGGACGGGAATGCACAATATCTACCTCTATAAAAATCAAGCAGGGTTTTCTTGGAACTATTTTGCCCCTCCTTTGAAGAAAAGAAAATCCAAGCATCCAAAATCATTCTCAACTAATGGAATTAATAGCAATATCGTTGATCTATCACAAGAATCTGATTTTAATGCAACCAACGATAGCATTCAACTAATTTTTAACAAATCCGTTAAAAATCCACCCATTATCTTTGATGATCAAACTAAATCCGCTTTCTACTGGACCTTTGGGCCAACAAATTGGAACGCGTATGGATTCAAAAGAATCACCTACAAAAATATTTACCCGAATATCGATTGGTATGTAGAAGCAATTGAAAACGGAAAATCGTTTTTAAAATACGGCTTTGTTTTGCATCCGGGCGCGAATCCAAACGATATCCAAATCTTGTTAAATGGAGGTACATTTAATAACCTCAGCCCGAATTCGGTGAGATACCAAGGAACCCATTTTGCACTTCTGGATTCGGGTTGGAATGCAACCCTCGAATCCAGACCTTTAATATGCAATCTCCATTTGAATAAAAACCTAATCTCCGTTAAATTAAAAAACATAGAAACACCGCTCACTAAAACAATTGAAATAGACCCTTATGTGTCTGTGATTGATAGCTTTTTTGATGCTGGAACTAGAAATGTCAATTTCAGCAATCTCATATCGCAAATGGATTTTGATGCAGATGGGAATGCCTACGTGATGAGTGCGGCAGTAAAAGTTCCACAAATAGCCAAGTACGATACCAGCGGTAAATTACAATGGATTTTTTCAGGAGAATTACCTCTATTATCATGGACTTCAGGCGACAAATGGAATAATACAATTGGTGCATTTACCGTCAATAAACTAAATTATACATTGTATATGGGTCCAGGCACTAATACAAAACCAGGTGGTCCTAGAATTATTCGTCTTAATACAGTTAATGGTAATTACGACAATTATATATCAAATAGTCGCGCTGATGCTCCAGAACTATGGGACTTAAGTTTACATGGCAGAACCAAATCTTTAATTGGCGTAGGTGCGAATAATTCGGGGGAGAAAATTAATTTATTCACCGTTGATCCGTTTGTTGACAGTATAAGAGCCCAAAAGCATAGATTTACTGATAGTAATTCCAATCTAGAGGCTCAAGATATAATTCGATCTGTTATCGATATCCATGGTGATTTTTTCAATATACTAAATTTCCCAAATATTGATCGAAGAGACCCCAATTTTGGCAAAGCATATAATCTCTTGTACTATGTCAATGACTCGTTAAATGGGTACCATTATAAATTAGATTTTTCAAGGTATACGGAATTTTATGAATTAGCCAATACCGTAAACCATCCCACATTTAGCTACACCAACCGCTTCAACGGGCTTGCCGTAAACGACAGTTTTGCGTTCGTTTACGACGGTAAGGTCCTCATCGCCGTTGAAAAATATACCGGAACCATTCGCTGTATCGACTCCATCGATTGGCACGGGGGCAAACGCGGACATTTAGGCCAGTCCGGTATTGCCGCCGATAATTGCAATCATGTTTTTGTGGGCGGTGATAGTGCCAATGTATTGGTGTACACCTTCATCAATGATTCCTTTCGTTTAGATACCAATATCTATTTATTTTCTCCGTCTAAAATTCGAAAAACCATCGATATTCGTTTTAACGAACTCAGCAATCAGCTGTTTGTTTGTGGGGATTCTTTTACCGCCTCCTTCCCCAGCCCCTTTGCCAGCTCCTGCTCCATTACCAAGACCTTCGAAGTAGACACGTTCATTACCGCTCCCTGTAATGGCGATTTTATTGCTCATATTACCGACGGCGATACCACCACCGATTATACCTTTCAGTGGATTAATTTGAGTCGTAACGACAAATCCATCATACAACTAAACTCCGGTACCGGGCGTTTTAACGATACCTTAGTTAATCCCCGTCCTGGTGATACCTTTGAACTATTAGTAGCCAAAAACTATTTAGGCAATGGCGAATACCAAAAGTATATTTTCACCACAGGAAGAACCCATGAAACGGAGGTTTTCGATACCCTCTGTGCGGGAGATACCTTTGCTCTCAGGCAGCACAAAGTGGGTCGCGACTCCACCTTTACGCATACCTTGATCAATCGATTCCAGTGTGATTCCGTGGTCACCTATCGTATTCATTTTAAAGATACCAGCTCCTACTCTCAGTCCGTAACCCTGTGTCGGGGAGATTCTCTCATGGTAGGAAATCACGTGTACACAGACGCCGGCTATTACAAAGACACCCTCAGCAATTTCTTGGGATGTGATTCCTTTGTGTATTCCCAATTTAACATTGCCCAAGACACGGTTTATCTCAATGAGCATGTCTGTAATACCTTCTTTTATCAAGTAGGTGATTCTGCGTTTTACAAACCCGGTATTTACACGGTAGTTATGACCGGTTCTAGCGGGTGCGATTCGGTAGTCATAGCCGATATTTCTATGTCAAGAGACACCGCTGTGCGCATTAGACCCAATATCTGCGAGGGGGATTCTTTTATGCTCTTAGGGATTCGATATGCATTGTCCGGGAACTATGAAGCGCAACTCCCGCGATTCGACGGTTGTGATTCCATCATTCGTATTACATTATCGGTTAGACCCAATACTTGGGACTATCAACAGGTAGATTTATGTATGGGCGATTCTCTCTTTGTAGGATCTAAGGCCTATACAACGGCAGGGAACTACACCGATACCTTAAGTAGTTTTTGGGGCTGCGATTCCATCATCGAGAGCAAGGTCCGATTATTCCCCGTATTCGACACCACCGCCATATACATTTTATGTGGAGACACTTCGGTGCTTATCAATAACAACAGCTATAACTCCAGTGCTTCCTTTGACTATAAGCATACCACCGTCAATGGTTGCGATTCCATGGTTCATTATCGGATATTAAAAACCAATTTACTCCCCAATTTCAGTATTGATACTTCTCAACTTCCGCAATTCGAATTGAGTAACCTATCTCAGGATGCCATTAAATTCATTTGGAGTTTTGATGATGGGTACAAAGACTCTGTAAATACCGTTTTAAGCTATCAATTTGATCAGATGGCTTTAGAGCATCGGGTTTGTTTGCAAGTGATCGACAGCTTGGGTTGCCGTGATTCTCTCTGCGTGAGTATCCCTCCTTCCAACCTGAGTTTTGACTTATACAATAGCTTTAGTCCCAATAACGACGGGTACAACGATCGTTTTGTGGTAAAATCCAACGGTCCTCCCTTATCATACAGTCTTAGGATATTCAACCGTTGGGGAGCCAAGGTGTATCAAACAGAAAAAACCTGGACAAATAATCCTGATTTATACTGGAATGGCCGGGTCATGAATACCGGTCCGGAATGCCCCAGCGGGACCTATTTTGCCATTTACCATCTATACCTCGACGGTCCAGACAAAGAGCCCCAAATCATCCATGGGGTAATTACGGTGGTGAGGTAGGATGAAGCAACAATATTGACACATTCGTATAACAATGGATAATACATTCAATAAGT
>VMCP01000133.1 GCA_008081305.1 Bacteroidota bacterium
CTATTCTTTAGGGTTTGATTATACCGAAGGGCCTGAAATAGAAGCTGATTGGCACAATTTTGAAGCTTTAAACTTTGAGGCAGACCATCCTGCTAGAGATATGCAAGACACTTTCTTTATTGGTGATGATGTACTCAGAACACATACGAGCTCCGTCCAGATAAGAGAGATGATGAAAGCCGAACCCCCTTTTCGAATGATTATGCCAGGTAGGGTATATAGAAATGAAGCGGTTTCTTCTAGGTCTAATTGTTTTTTCCATCAAATTGAAGGCTTATATATTGATAAAGGGGTTTCATTTGCTGATCTTAAGCAAACGCTGTATTATTTTGTTCAACAGTTATTTGGCGAGGGAACAGAAATTCGTTTTAGATCAAGTTTTTTCCCTTTTACAGAGCCGTCGGCGGAAATGGATATTTGGGTTGGAACCGATACGGAAGAGAATAAAAGATTAACAAAAGGTACCGGGTGGTTAGAAGTATTGGGTTGTGGAATGGTACATCCAAATGTTCTAAAAAACTGTAATATAGATAGCGACCAATATAGTGGCTATGCATTTGGTATAGGATTAGATAGATTAACAATGTTGAAATATGGTATCAACGATATACGTGATCTATTTCTTAATGATACACGTATGTTAAGCCAGTTCTACGGCCAATAAGAATGATATATTTTGCCAGTGATTTTCACCTCGGAGCTCCGAATTACACATCTTCAAGAGATAGAGAGGAGAAAATATGTCGCTGGTTAGACTCTATAAAAAGTAAGGCAACCGAGTTGTTTTTATTAGGGGATGTTTTTGATTTCTGGTTTGAGTATAAAACAGTTGTACCTAAGGGTTATGTTCGTTTTTTAGGTAAACTAGCGGAGCTCAGAGATAAAGGCGTTGATATTCATATATGTGTGGGAAACCACGATTTATGGTTGGCTGAGTATTTAACTGAAGAGATTGGTGTGCGAGTATTTAGAGAACCTGAAACAATAGAAAGACAAGGGGTAGTTTTCCATGTACATCACGGAGATGGATTAGGTCCTGGAGATAAAGGTTATAAAAGGCTAAAAAAAGTATTTACCAACCCATTTGCACAGTTTATTTTCTCCAAATTACATCCAAACTTTGGTATAGGTTTAGCGAATAGAGCAAGTAGAAAAAGCAGGATTCATCAGCCCGAAGTAGAAAAAGAATATCAGGGCAACGATAAAGAATATCTAACCCTTTATAGCGAGGAACAATTAAAACAAAACCCAAAAATCAATTATTTCATTTTTGGGCACAGACACCTACCCTTGGATATTACCTTATCAAATAAAAAAAGCCATTACATCAACTTAGGAGAATGGTTTTCAGGATCAAGGTATGTGACATTCGATGGAGAACAATTGCTAATATGCAACTTTGATTAGACCAAAGCCTATTCAATCCTTCCGAAGAAAAAGGGTTATTTTTGTTATCTAAATGTTAGATAAGCTGGAGGCGGTACACGCACGTTTCAAAGAAGTAGAATTGTTATTGAGTAGTCCTGAAGTGTCTTCGGATATGAAAAGGTTTACTCAATTAAACAAAGAATATAAAGACTTAGAGGAGATAGTACAGAAGTATTTTGAATATAAGTCCATGCTTGATGGCATATCTGAAGCCAAAGAAATCCTTGAAAATGAAAAAGATAAGGAGATGCGGGATATGGCTAAAGAAGAGTTGGATGATTTGCGTGAAAGACAACCTCCCTTAGAGGAAGAAATCAGGATACTTTTATTGCCCAAAGATCCAGAAGATGAAAAATCCTGTGTAGTTGAAATACGCGCTGGTGCTGGGGGAGATGAAGCAGGAATATTTGCGGGTGACCTTTTTAGAATGTATCAAAAGTTCTGTGATGAAAAAGGTTGGAAAACTGACATTGTAGAAGAAATGGAGGGTACAAGTGGTGGTTTTTCTAAGGTGAGTTTTTCGATTGAAGTACCAGGTAGTTATGGTGTAATGAAATACGAAAGTGGAGTTCATCGTGTACAGCGAGTTCCTCAAACAGAAAGTCAGGGTAGGGTACATACTTCAGCGGTATCTGTGGCGGTTATGCCAGAAGCCGGAGAAGTAGATTTTGACTTTAAAGAATCAGATGTTAAAATGGAAACATCTCGCAGTGGTGGTGCGGGTGGACAGAACGTCAACAAAGTAGAAACCAAAGTGATGTTAACCCACATTCCATCAGGAACGGTGGTTATTTGTCAAACGGAAAGAACACAGCTTGGAAATAGAGAAAAAGCAATGAAAATGTTGCGTACAAAACTCTACGAACGCGAAGTTGAAAAACACAATGCCACTATAGCAGCCAAAAGAAAAACATTGGTTTCTACGGGAGATAGAAGTGCCAAAATTCGCACGTACAATTACCCTCAGAGTAGGGTAACTGACCATCGCATAGGTCTTACATTATACGACTTGCCTAAAATAATCAATGGAGATGTAGAGGGAATCATTAATGCCTTAATGGTTGCAGAAAATGCAGAACGATTGAAGGCAGAATCGTAAATTGCAAAAAGCACCAAGGTATGGCATTGTCGCAAGCCCAAATATTAGCGTTACAACAAAAACTGTCGCCTCAACAGATACAGTATATAAAGTTGTTACAAATGAATACGCAAGATTTTGAGTCGCGCTTGTCTGAAGAGTTATTAGACAACCCAGCATTAGAAAAGAGCGATACCGATTTAGAGTTTGCGGAGAAAAATGCCGAAGGAACCGATGATTACGATGATTGGGGATCGGGTGAAAACATCGATGTCGATGAAATACTTCGTGCCAGTGGCGGGGATGATGAGTTTGGTTCTTTCCGTATGGGCGAAGACTACACCGGTGAAGAGAGAGAAGAAATGCCATTGAGGTCCGAGTCTTCATTTCAAGAATATCTTTTGGAGCAGGCAAGGGCTTCTATTTTTAGCGAAAAAGAATTACTACTTGCGATACACCTAATTAACTCTATCGAGGAAGATGGATATTTAAGAAGAGAGCTACGAAGCATTGTTAACGATCTCGCCTTCAACGAGAACGTCATGACAAACGAGGACGAACTTGAAAAAGTATTGATAAGAATACAGAATTTTGATCCTCCAGGAATCGCAGCAAGAGACCTTCAAGAGTGTTTGTTGCTACAGCTGTATAAAAAGGATTACGGCGATAACGATGCCATTACCCTGGCAGAGAAAATAGTATCCGAAATGATGGATGCCTTCTCAAAAAAGCATTACGACAAAATCACCAAGAAACTAAAAGTCAGCGACGAACAACTCAAGGAAGCAATTGCAGAAATTGTAAAACTAAACCCCAAACCAGGCGAGTCGTCATCAACACCAGTAAAAACACAATACATTGTTCCAGACTTTACAGTCAAAGAAGAAGAAGGTCAATTATTGGTCTCTCTTAATGGAAGAAACGCTCCTGAGTTAAAATTAAGTCGGGCATACAGCGAAACGCTAAAAACCTACGAGAAAACAGAAAGCAAAGGCAAGGAGTTAAAAGACGCGGTTCAATATATTAAACAAAAAATAGACGGGGCAAAGTGGTTTATAGATTCTGTAAAGCAACGGCAAAACACCCTAATGAATACCATGCAAGCCATCGTCAAAAGACAGAGGGACTTTTTTATTGAGGGCGAAGAAACCTACTTGAAGCCGATGATATTAAAAGACATTGCAGAGGTAGTGGGTATGGACGTAAGTACCATTTCACGAGTTGCAAACTCTAAATATGTGGAAACGGATCATGGTATTTTTCCGTTGAAGTATTTTTTCTCTGAGGGGATATCCAACGAAAGTGGGGAAGAGGTATCTAACCGAGAAATAAAGAAAATATTAGAAGGGGCTATTAACTAAGAAAACAATAAAAAACCACTAACCGACGAAGCTTTTTCGAAGCTTTTAAAAGAAAAGGGTTATCCTATTGCGCGAAGAACCGTGGCAAAATACAGAGAGCAATTGGGCATACCCGTGGCTCGAATGAGAAAGGAAAT
>VMCP01000151.1 GCA_008081305.1 Bacteroidota bacterium
TGAATTTGGTTCATGAGTTGATCAATGTGCAAGGCCTGTCCAGTAAGTGCATGGAGAATTAATTGTTCATCTTCATTTAGTTCGGGTAAAAGTGGGATCTGTTTCATTTCTGAACTTGATGAATTCCGTTGCCAGTTCATGTTTTTTGCAATATCATCAAATGATTCTACCAATTGTGCCACATTCCTTTTAATCAAAGCATTGCAACCAGAATTGTGTCCTTGTATGGGGTTTCCCGGAAAAGCAAATACCTCTCGGTCGTAGCTTCGTGCAATCTGTGCGGTAGACATACTTCCTCCTATTATTTTACTTTCAATCACAACTACGGCATCGCATAAGCCAGCCACTATTCGGTTTCTTCTTGGAAATAAATCAGGATGAAGTTTGGTATGAAGGGGCATTTCCGTAATCAATCCTCCATTACCTTGTAACTCACTGGCTTCACTGCTGTGAGCTTTTGGATAAATTTGTTCTAGTCCGTGTGCGAGGACGGCCTGAGTGGGTATCCCCTGTGTGATACACTCACGATGTGCTGTGATATCAATTCCGTAGGCGAGCCCACTGACGATGGTAATATTATGTTGAGTGCAATCATGGATAAGCTTCTTCGTTAACTCGATACTTATCCCATTCGGTTTACGGGTACCAATAATGGCCAGTGTTCGCAATGGATTGAGTTCAATATTTCCTTTAGTAAATAACAAAATGGGGCAGTCAATCCAATGTTTAAGACGTACTGGAAAGTTATCGTCGAGGATGGATATGATGCGAATACCCAGTTTGTGATAATACTCGGAGTCTTTCTTCTTTGCATTAATTGCAGTTCTTCGATGCGTATTTAAATTCTCGGCCTGTTTTGAAGAAAGACCTCCTTTTTGAACCCAATCAATTTTTTTTGCCTCCATACATTTCCTCGCTGAGCCGAAAGTCAACAGTAGTTTTTTGGCATGAATGGGACCGATGCCTGGGCAAGAGGAAAGGGTTAATAAATAGGGATGTTCTTCAATAGGAGTATTCACTCCTTTAAAGATACTAATCGTTCAGTTTAAGCACGGCCATGAAGGCACTTTGAGGAATATCTACATTTCCAACCGAACGCATGCGTTTTTTACCGGCTTTTTGCTTTTCGAGTAGTTTTCTTTTTCGAGTGATATCACCTCCGTAACACTTGGAAGTCACGTCTTTACGCAATGCAGAAATAGTTTCTCTCGCGATAATTTTTGCACCAACTCCAGCTTGGATGGCGATTTCGAACTGCTGTTTAGGGATTAATTCTTTGAGTTTTTTACAAATCTTTTTCCCTAAATCGAATGCGTTATCCTTATGTATGATGGCGCTTAGTGCATCGACTTGCTTTCCATTTAAAAGGATATCCATCTTTACCAATTTAGACTCTTTGTAATCAATGGGGTAATAGTCGAAACTTGCGTATCCTCTGGAGATGGTTTTCAAACGATCATAAAAGTCAAAAACAATTTCAGCAAGGGGCATGTCAAAACTTAATTCAACCCTATCCGCCGTGAGATAAACTTGGTTGGTTAGGATTCCTCTTTTATCCAAACATAAGCTCATCACCGGACCCACCCAATCAGCCTTTGTAATGATGGAAGCATGAATATACGGCTCTTCCACATATTTGATTTTATCTGCAGGAGGCAAATCACTGGGGTTATTCACTAATACCTCTTCGTCTTTGGTGGTATATGCCACATAACTTACGTTCGGTACGGTAGTGATTACGGTCATATTAAATTCCCGTTCAAGACGTTCTTGGATGATTTCAAGGTGTAACATACCCAAGAAACCACATCTAAATCCAAAACCTAAAGCTGCTGAACTTTCGGGCTCAAATACGATACTTGCATCGTTTAATTGGAGCTTCCCCATGGCCTCGCGGAGTTCTTCAAAATCTTCAGTATCTACTGGGTAAATTCCAGCAAATACCATCGGTTTAACATCTTCAAACCCTTTAATGGCTAATTCTGCAGGTTTAGCATAATCCGTTAAGGTATCACCAACCTTTACCTCTTTGGCATCTTTTATACCCGAGATGATATAACCCACATCCCCTGCTTTGATTACATCACGAGGAGCCATATCTAATTTTAACACGCCTGTTTCATCCGCATAGTAATCCATGCCTGTGTTCATGAATTTGACATGCTGATTTTTTCTTACTTCCCCATCGATTACGCGGAAATAAGCGATAATCCCACGGAATGAATTGAATACGGAATCAAAGATGAGTGCTTTGGTAGGTGCATTGGGGTCTCCTTTAGGAGCAGGCACTCGTTCAACAATGGCTCTCAATATATCGTAGACACCTTGACCAGTTTTGCCACTTGCTGGTATGATATCATCTCGTTCACAACCTATTAAGTCAACAATCTCATCTTTTACTTCTTCGGCCATCGCGCCGGGTAAATCGATTTTGTTTAGTACGGGAATAATTTCAAGGCCGTGATCTAATGCCATGAATAGATTACTGATGGTTTGAGCTTCAATGCCTTGAGCCGCATCTACAATCAGTAGCGCTCCTTCACAGGCGGCGATTGAACGGCTGACTTCGTAACTAAAGTCGACGTGACCAGGAGTGTCAATTAAATTGAGGATGTAATTCTGATCATCAAGCGTGTATTGCATCTGAACGGCGTGAGATTTAATGGTAATCCCGCGTTCGCGCTCTAAATCCATATCATCCAGCAATTGTGCTTGCATCTTTCGCTTATCAACCGTTTGGGTGTATTCTAGCAGGCGATCGGCGAGTGTGCTCTTGCCGTGATCAATGTGTGCGATGATACAAAAATTGCGGATATTCTTCATTTGAAAGTGGCGCAAATATAATCAAAATTCAACCTCGATTAATCTATGTTTAAGGCAATACGCACCAAGTTGCTACAGAGGTGTCCATCCTTTTATAATGAACAGAAAGAGGTATTTCTTTCTCGATATTCAATACGGCTTCTAATGTGCCTTCAGTAGAAGCCTTAAATGCAGAAATCTGCATATGTAATTTAAAATCCAACGCTTTTTTTCCGTAGGCCTTGTAAATAGATTCTTTTGCAGACCAAATGAGAAGGAGTTGGGATAGGGGTTCGCAGGTATCCAAGTACGATAACTCTTCGGTAGAGCAAAATTTCGATTGTAGTTTGATCAATTGCGGACGTTCATTTTCAATATCTACACCGATTGCATGATCAGCATGTTCTCCCCATAAAACATGGCTTGAACTATGACTGTAATTTATATGCGGCCCATTTGGGATGAAGGGTTTCCCCCATACGTCCTTTTGAATTTCAGAATTTGGATGAAGTAGAGTAGTTAGGCGTCGGATACTCTCTTTTTCTCGATTGCGACCTTTGATTTGCCCGCCATCTTGGTTGTAACTTTGCAGTATTGAATCAATCGAGCGAACGGTTAACCGCGCCCCTGTTGAACAGTTCCAACTTGATTCATTCCACATCATGCCAAAATTAGACATTTCACATCATAAGTTATTTACCGGTCATAAACAGTCGGTATATACCGTGGCCAAAGACGGGGATGAGGGGTTTTTTACGGCTGGTTCTGAGGGCCTAATCGTGCATTGGCCAAATGCGAATGAAGACGATGGTAAGGTGTTTGCAAGGCTACCGGAGTCTGTTTTCTCGATTTATTTTGATGAAACGAACCAAACCATGATGGCCGGTGGACAACATGGGAACTTATACATCCTTAAAAAGGGAGAATCTGCTAAAATTATCAAAAAGCACGAGTCCTCCATCTTCTGGATTGGTCGTTATCAAGACCATTATGTTTCTTGCGCTGGTGACGGCTATATTAAATCATGGGATTCGCGAGGTGATCGTATCTCCCAGAAAAAATTATCCAATAAATCACTGCGTTGCGGTTCGATCAATCAAGAAGAATTGTGGGTTTCGGGTAGTGAGGGTCGTTTGTGGGAGTTAGATTCAGATTTAGAAATCATAACC
>VMCP01000260.1 GCA_008081305.1 Bacteroidota bacterium
TCCTGTCGACCATCCTCTTTTCAACGGGTTTTCACCGTCTGTGAATGATCTGCTCATGTTCAAAGTCCGCGGAGAGATCAAACTCGTCTTCCTGAATTTTTTCCGATTTTCCCGATAGAACCAATACGCCTTTGGAGGCGTCTCCATAGGCTTGAATTAAGCCCGGAATACCCAACAAGGTACCGCCAAAATATCGTACGACTACCACCAGCACATTGGTCAATTCCAAGGATAGCATGGCCCGAAGTATGGGTCTTCCTGCACTATTGGATGGCTCACCATCGTCATTTGCTCTTTGTGCCTCTTGGCCTTGACCAAGGACAAATGCATAGCAATGATGTGAAGCATCGGGGTATTTACTTTTTAAGTAGTGAATCTTAGATTTTACCTCATCTTCATTTCGAACGATGTAACTGAAAGCGTAAAACTTAGACCCTTTCTCACGAAGATTAAATTCTTTTTCGGCATCTATTTCGTTGTACGTATCAGAAAAAAGTGAACTCACCCCAACAATATTAAAGCAAATACAGCCGCAATCAAACCGATTATTTTTCTAAGATTAAACGCTTCTTTATAGAAGATCCCGACGATCACGGAGCCCATCACCACCAACACATTATTGACCGTGAAAAAAACCGATGTACTTGATTTGAACATATCCAATGCGTGGTAAATAGCGTAAATGGAAAACAAGTTGATCCCACCCAGTAACACTCCAAAAAATAAAGTCTCACGCGGGATTTTAACTTTAAACCCGTGATTTAACCCTTGCCAAAGCATATACAACAATCCCGCAACCGCAGCACCAAAGAATGTCAAAGTTGTGAATTGCATGTTAGACCATCCCGAATAATCCTGATGTTTTATCAAATTCATGCTCAAATCAACCCCACCGCTACCTATGAATACGGCTATGAGCAACCAGGAAAAACCGCCTGTATTCTCACTTTGATAGGTAATAAGCCCAACTGACAATAGAGCCAAGGATATTCCTATAAGAAGCTGACTACTTATTGCTTCATTAAAGAAAACCATCGCACTACTCACCGGAATAACCATGCTCATTTTTGAAGCTACAGCCGATAATGAGGCACCTGATTCACGGGTTGATTCTGCCATCAGTAGGAATGTGACCATAAATAGGAATCCCAAGAAAAATATAGGCCATACTCCCTCTTTTGTTAACGTGCTCGGCCGTAGAAGGTGCGTTTCGCCTAATATGATATTTCCTAAGATCATACATACCAAGTAGTTTATAACAATTACGGGGAGTGCCTTTTCCTTACGGCGACCCATTTCTTTAAAAATCCAGAATATCAATACCGACAATATCGAACTGAACATCAAGGCGGTAATTTGTGCGGTATTCATTTCTTCTTCCAGATTTCTAGGGTGTCTGACTCAAATGCCTTGGTTTCAATTAACTCAAACCCATTTGGGATCTTAGGAGAAGGCAAACCATCACCCCACTCCACAGATTTACTTGTGAAACGATGAACCTCATCAATTAGGTTGAGCTTAAAAAACGCATTGATTGTACGCGCACCACCCTCTACCAATACTGAGTTGATATTTCTAGAATACAGATAGTCCGGGAGTTCGGAAAGAAGTTGAATCTTCACATAGTGATATCCTTGGGATTCCCTATCGAATTGACGATTTAAAACCCAAGTTTCAGCCGTTTTTGAAATCAAATTGGTGGGATACTCTCCTTTATTTTCAGGATCCCATATCAATCTCAAAGGATCTGGTCCACCGTGAAAGCGATCGTTTAGAAGCGGAGAATCTGTTTGCCAAGTACCAACACCAACTAATATACTCATACACTTCTTTCTCAATGCATGAACATATGGTTGGGTATCGTTACCGCTGATCCATTTTTTAGATTTCGGTTCGGGAGCGAACCAACCGTCTTTTGTCTCGGCCCATTTAGCCACGAAATATGGTTTTTTTTCGCGTTGGAATGTCAAAAATGCAGGATTTAACCTTTCTGCAAGTTCCTCTCCGATACCCACCGTCACTTGAATACCCGCATTTCTTAATTTGGCGATTCCTCTACCCGCTACATTGGGGTTGGGGTCTTGCATGGCGACAACGACCTTTTTGATTCCTGATTGAACAATCAAATCAGCACAAGGTGGAGTTTTACCGTGGTGACTACACGGTTCGAGCGTCACATATAAAGTACACGTTGATAATCGAGGGTCATCCATTACAGGTAAAATCGCATTTGGCTCGGCGTGTGGCCCACCAAAAAAAGCATGATACCCTTCCGAAATGATTTGGTCTTCATGAACAATAACACAACCAACCATGGGGTTTGGATCTACATTACCTTCACCCTTTTTTGCTAATCGGATGCAATAAGCTATGTAATCGATATCCTTCAAGTGTTCGTACAAAAATATGCCTAATTTTGTCTTCCATAATGAAACCCCAAAAGAGAGGTATTATCCCTACTATTCGATTATCTAAACTTTTTCGTGCCTTTTTTAGCAGCCAACAGTCCTCTGGGATATTGTTGGTGGCTGTGACTGCAGCTTCCTTATTCATTTCAAACAGCATTTGGGGAGAAGATTATCGATCATTTTGGAATTTTCACTTTGGCACTGAAGCCTATCATTTACATCTTGAGCACTCCATAACAGAGTGGATAAACGATGCCTTAATGGCTGTGTTTTTCCTCTTGGTAGGAATTGAGATAAAACGAGAACTCATTGAAGGTGAACTAAGCGATCGTAAACGAGCGATGCTCCCCATTTTCGGAGCACTTGGAGGAATGGCTCTTCCGGCTCTATTTTTCATTGCGTTTAATATCAACTCCCCCGATACTTTTTCTGGGATTGGGATACCTACAGCAACTGACATTGCATTTGCCATTGCCATACTTGGAGTCCTTGGAAACCGTGTTCCTCCCTCATTAAAAGTGTTTTTAACGGCTTTAGCCATTATTGATGACCTTGGAGCTATCCTCATCATTGCCATATTCTACGGGCAAGGAATCCACTGGGCCTGGCTTGGTGCTTCCGCTGCCTTGGTAGCCATCATGTATATCGTAGATAAATTAGATTGGGACTACACCTGGTTATATATCACATTAGGAATTGCGTTGTGGTTTACTTTACTACATTCAGGTATTCATGCAACTCTATCGGGTGTAATACTGGCCTTCATGCTTCCACGTCAATCGCATAAAGAAAAGAAAATGGCCGATAGCTTGGAGCACAACCTGCACTCCATTGTATCGTTTGGAATTTTACCATTATTCGCAGCTGCGAATACGGCTATTTTCATAGACGTGAGTATGATGAACGAAATCATCAACCCTCTATCATTGGGTATTTTCTTTGGGCTTGTATTTGGAAAACCTCTTGGGATCGTTGGATTCAGCTATCTCGCCGATAAGCTCAAAATTGCAGAGATATCCAAAAATATCACCATGAAAAAACTGGTTGCTGCTGGTTTATTGGGTGGTATAGGCTTTACCATGTCCATCTTCGTTTCTAACCTTGCCTTTGACAACAAAGCGCTTATCGACATGGCTAAACTCAGCGTCATTATTGCGAGTGTTACCGCTGCAACTGCAGGATACTGGCTATTTAGTAGAAGCTAAAGGTCCTGCGTTCAATAGCTGATTTCAAAACCAACATTTGATTATTTTTATCCTTTAGAGTGTTTACGCTTGTGGGTTCCACAACATGATTTTTATCATGCTAGTCCACGTAAGTGAACACTCAATTTATTTAACAGACAACCCAAAAAACAATCACTATTTTTGATACATGAACGCCCCCAATAAAAGAAAAGACTCTTATCTAATTATAGGAGTATTACTCGTGGGAATAGGCTTGATTTGGTTATTGAATACCATGGGTATTGAATTACCAGCTCAACTCTTCTCAATGCCTACATTTACTGTAATTATTGGACT
>VMCP01000011.1 GCA_008081305.1 Bacteroidota bacterium
TTTTAACATCAACAACTTCAAGTTTGCGCGCCCTGGCGGTAAAAAACCTAAACCTTGGTCAATCAGTAATTTTAATGGTAGCTATAGTTATCAAAGTAATTACCGTAGGAATCAACAAATCGAGGAGTTCTTCTTAAACACAACTCAAGCAACATTGGGGTATGCATACTCAAACAACACCAAATTCATACGGCCCTTTAAGAAAATCAAAAGCAAAAAATTGAAACTCATCCGTGAC
The DNA here is from genome assembly GCA_008081305.1 of Bacteroidota bacterium. GTDB lineage: Bacteria > Bacteroidota > Bacteroidia > NS11-12g > UBA955 > VMCP01. The sequence goes on from VMCP01000011.1 coordinate 239, forward strand.
TTCAATTTCAACTTACTTCCATCCTCCTTCACCTCTCAACTCCAATTGAACCGTTTATACAGTGAAACACAAGCGAGGAATAACAATAATTTCAAGCAAATCAACCCAAGGTTATACGATAAGAACTTTACCTTGAACCGAAACTACAACCTTGCATTTCCAATAGCTAGATCATTAAATGTCACTTATTTGGCAAATGTTGAAGCCCGGATTCAAGAACCGTACGGAGAAATCAATTCAAAAGAAAAACAAGATTCTATATGGGCAGAATTTGAAGGTTTCGGTAGAATGCGTCGATTCTATCAACGCACCAATGCTACATACACTTTCCCATTCTCAAAAATTAGTTGGCTACGATGGATCAATGGTAGCGCAACGTACAATGGAAGCTATGAGTGGAATCAAGCACCACCCGCTTTCGCTTCTCTGGGTAATACCATACAAAACAGTCAAGACATAAACGTGACGGGGCAGTTCAATCTCTCCTTGCTCTACATGAAGATTCCTTGGCTCAAGGATTACAGGAAATCGAAACGAGTAAAAATTGATCCCGAAGACGAGAATTACGAAAGTGCATTAGACCGAGGTAAAACAGAATTAAAAAAGCCCAACCCACTCACGGTCATGTTGGGAGATTTAATAACCATGGTTAAAAATGCCAATGTCAATATCACCCGGAAGGAAACCACCGAACTTCCTGGTTTTGCTCATCGCCCGGATTACTTTGGATATAACTTCTACAGAACCGAACCAGGAATCGGATTCGTATTCGGCCTTCAAGATCCAAACATGAGATTCAATATGGCCAATAACGGATCACTTATGTCGGATGAAAGACAGGCCAATTTTTATAAGAACAACATTACTCAGAATATCAGTGGTAACATAACCGTTGAACCGCTGAAAGACTTTAGAATAAGAATCAATTTCCAACGCAATGAAACACGTGGTACACAGAGTATTTTCAAGTTTGATGGAAATCAATGGTTAGATCAAGGTTTGACGGAAACAGGTACATATACCATTTCTGGTCTGTTCTTAAACACGCATTTTGTCAAAGATTTGGATCAGAATGAGAACCACCCAAATCCTGTTTTTGATAACTTCCTTGCAAACCGTTACACCGTAGCTACTCGTCTTCAACAACAAGATCCTCGCGTGAGCGGAGGGTTGGTTATTGATCCAGCCACAGGCTATCCTGTTGGATACTCTAAATCTTCTCAAGATGTGATCATCGGAGGTTTTTATGCGGCCTATAGCGGACAAGATGTAGGCAGAAGCGAAATCGGGTTATTCCCTACGCTACCCATGCCGAACTGGAGTATTAATTATAATGGATTATCCAGGATCCCTGGCTTGTCAGATATATTCTCAAATGTGAATATCAAACACTCCTATAAAGGAACCTACACGGTGGGTAACTACCAACGAAACCTGCAATACGATATTACTGCAATTGCTACCCTAGGAAGTGATTTAATACCTAAATACCAAGTGGCTGACGTAACCATCACCGAAGGTTTCTCTCCATTATTTGGCATGAATATTACTACGAAAAACAACTGGACGCTTGGTATTGAGTATAAAAGAATGCGCGTATTAAAACTATTCGCCGCAAGCTTTAATCTCACCGAAATGCGACAAAACGAATTTGTAATGAATGCGGGTTACCGTGTTACGGGGCTCACTCTACCCGTGAGACGGAAAGGTAGAAAGGTATATTTACCTAATGACTTTAGGTTTGATTTAGCCGTAACCATCAGCGACAATACGACGGTTATTAGAAAAATAGACGTTAATGTCAACCGATACACAGCAGGAATGCTCAATGTCCGAATCAATCCATCGGTTACTTACCAAGTTAATCAGAAAATCAATTTGGCGCTACGATATAATCGCACCATAATGGACCCAAAAATAGCCACTCAATTCTATACATCTCTGACGGATATGGGTATTGAACTCCGTTATACATTTAACTAATGAGTACCAATTGTAAACATATCATCCTTTTAGGTTTGTATGTTTTTGTTGGAATAGGAACGGCCCTATCACAAATTCCAAATATACCGACGGGTACATGGCGTGAGCATTTCAGCTTTATCAATCCAAAGTATTGCGAGGCCACCCAAAAATATGTTTATGCATCTACGGAGAATGGATTCTGGAGAACCGACAACTTCGGTCAAATGAATGTCCTTAGACGTTCCGATGGATTTGCGGGAGCAGAAATCACGTGTCTGCGTTATTCCTCCGAAGCAAACGTTCTTTTCATTGGATATATCGATGGCAATATTGATCTATTATTCAGTGATTCTAAAATTGAACGTGTTCCAGGCTTTAAAAACAAACCGCTTCAGGGCGATAAAAGAATTGAGGATGTTACCTTCTTTGGCTCCGATGCCATTGTGTCTACACAATTTGGAATTCTCGTACTGGATGTTTCTAAAAGAGAAATAAGAGATAGTTATACTTCCATAGGCCCAGGAGGAAGCCAAGTCGCGATCAAAGGTGCATGTATTGTCGCTGATAGCATTTACGTTGCTACGGAAGAAAACATATTGTACGCACCTTGGAATCGCAGTGTAAATCTGAATGATTTCCAACAATGGGCGATGTGTCTTGAGGTTAGTAACGCACGTGATTTGCACGCTTTTGGAGATAGCCTATTTTTTGTAAAAGACAGCAGTGTTATTAAGTACTTCCAAGGAAATCAATTAGTAACCTATAACGATAATCGACCCATAACCGATTTATTTTCCAATGAACAAGGCGTTCACCTCGCAGGGCCGGGTAGGATTGCGCGAATAAATGGGCCAAACCCTGAAACGCTTAGCGTGAATCTAATTACACAAGCTACGCAAGACTCGAAGGGTAATTATTGGTTTTGCACCGGTTATAACACAGGAGTTATTAGAAAAACCAATGCAGGAGAGATGTCTTTTTATCCAACCGGGCCAGCAAACCGGTCCGTTTTTGCTATGACACAGAACGGATCTACTCTGTTGGTAAGTGGCGGAGGCGTTAGTGCAACCTTCGGTAATGGGTTTAATACATCAGGGTATTACCTGTATAATCAAACCGGTTGGAAAAGTAATCTTAGTAGCCCCCTAAGTCAGAATCTTTATGACTTCACCTTTGTGGCAAGAAACCCAAAGAACAACAAATATTACGCAGCCACTCATTCCTTTGGGATACTTGAATTTACAGGGAATAACATTAGCGACCGTATTGATGAAAAAAACTCCCCACTTGAGAGAATCAACGACTCATTATTTATACATATTGGAGGAATGAGATTTGATCAGAATGGTGGTTTATGGTTGGTTAACCGTAATAAAGAAAAGGCCCTACTCCACCGAGACCCCTCTGGAAACTGGCACAATATACAAATGCCGAATAACGATGTTATAGGCTTAGAAATTGATGACCAAAACAGGAAGTGGTTCATCATGCAAGCGGGAGGTATTTATGTATTTCATGAGGGAGATGATATTAATGCCAAATTTGATGACCAATGGAAATATTTAAATCAATCAAATGGCTTGGTGAGCAATCAAGTATTATCCATACGCTGTGATAAAAATGGATATGTATGGATAGGAACGAATCAAGGATTAAATATTTTCGCTGGTTCAGATGTGTTTAGAGATCCTAAATTAGACCG
>VMCP01000044.1 GCA_008081305.1 Bacteroidota bacterium
TGAATGGTTCAAAAACATGGATCAGCAATGCTCCTGCTTGTGATGTGGCGATTGTTTGGGCGAAGGGTCCCGATAAAAAAGTGTACGGAGTAATTGTTGAGCGAGGAATGGAGGGATTCTCTACGCCTGAGATTAAAGGAAAATGGAGTTTAAGGGCGAGTACCACAGGAGAGCTGGTATTTCAGGATGTACGCGTACCCAAATCCAATATTTTGCCACATGTCAAAGGAATGAAAGGCCCATTGTCTTGTTTGAATTCAGCAAGATTTGGCATAGCATGGGGTGCGATTGGTGCGGCTATTGATTGTTATGAAACGGCCAAGAAATATGCGTTAGAACGGCAACAATTTGATCGCCCCATTGCATCTTTTCAATTGCAGCAAAAGAAATTGAGCGAGGCACTTACAGAGATAACCAAGGCGCAGTTATTGGCTTACAAACTAGCTGAAATGATGGACAATGGGTCGGCAACTCCCGCTCAGATAAGTATGGCGAAAAGAAACAATGTCGAAATGGCCTTGAATATTGCAAGAGAATGTCGTCAAATACTCGGCGGAAATGGTGTTTCAGGTGACTATCCTATCATGCGACACATGAATAATTTAGAATCGGTAATTACCTATGAAGGAACTCATGATGTGCATTTGCTCATTTTAGGAATGGATATAACAGGAATAAACGCATTTACTTAAACAGAACTTAGATATGTATAATATAAAATTTGGTACAGATGGGTGGCGCGATATTATCGCGGATACCTTCACGGTGGAAAATGTTAGAAGAGTTGCAAAAGCGACAAGCGATTGGTTGAATAAGCAAGATTTGCCAAAGTCGGTAGTTATTGGATATGATTGCAGATTTGGTGGTGAGATGTTTGCAAAGGAATCGGCAATGGTATTTGCAGACAATGGTATCCATGTAATACTTTCCGATGGTTTTGTATCAACTCCTATGATTTCATTAGCTGCAAACATGAAGCAGGTAGGTCTTGGTATAATATTAACCGCTTCTCACAATCCCCCATCTTACAACGGTTTTAAAATCAAGGCGAATTATGGAGGACCAGCAACACCACAAACGGTAAGCGAAATTGAGGATTTGATTCCAGATACGCCCGTGGAATTAGCTCAGTCATTTGACAAATACTTTTTTGAACTAATTGAAAAAGAAGATTTTGAAAAGCTTTACTTAGACCATTGCAGGAAAAACTTCAACATGGAAGCTTTGGAGTCGATGAGTTCCAGCTTTTTATATGACGCAATGTTTGGTGCGGGTCGAAAGGTAGTAGCCAAATTACTCCCCGATAGCAATATCATTCACGGTGATGAGAATCCTGGCTTCTTAGGAAGGGCACCTGAACCGATATTAAAAAACCTACCTGAGGCCAGTCAAATGCTCAAAGAAAATGAAAATCTTACCATTGGTTTAGCAACAGACGGAGATGCGGATCGTATTGGTTTCTTTGACGAAAACGGACGTTTTGTTGATTCACATCATTTGATCTTGTTGCTTATTGAATACTTGGTTGATCATAAAAACATGTCAGGAAAGGTAGTAAAGAGTTTCTCTGTTTCCGATAAAGTGGGTAAGCTATGTGAATTGAAAGGCCTAGAGACCATCACTACCAAAATTGGCTTTAAGTACATATGTGAGTATATGGTAGAGGATGATGTATTGATTGGTGCGGAAGAAAGTGGTGGAATTGCGATTAAAGGTCACATTCCAGAGCGCGATGGTGTTTGGATGGGATTAGTATTAATGGAGTATGCTGCGAAAACGGGAAAAACCATCTCTCAGCTCATTGAAGACGTGTATGCCAAAGTCGGTAAATTTGCTGTTGAAAGATACGATCTACATATAAATAACGACTTAAAGTTAAGTATTGTAGATAATTGTAAACAAAACAAATACGACTCGTTTGGAGAATACAAAGTAGAGCGTGTTGAAGATACGGATGGATTTAAATTTCACCTCGGCAATGAAACATGGGTAATGATCCGCCCTTCTGGTACAGAACCTGTTCTAAGGGTTTATGCTGAAGCGACAGACAGCAATGCGGCATTTGCAATTTTGGAAGCCACAAAAGCAGCGATTTTGAATTAATCCTCAAATGCAGGTTGACATTCGGAGCATTATATCCTCCAAAAATCCAAAGCTTATAAAGCGAATACCGGGGTTTGTTTTAAACTGGCTCGAACGTTTTATTCATCAGGATTTGATTAACCAAATCCTAAAAGAAGGAGAAGGTCAGACGGGTAGCGATTTTATTGATACGGTATTCCGGGTAAATAATGTTCAAACCCAGAATGATTTCCTGGAAAGAATCCCTAAGTCAGGAGGTGTGATTATTGCCGCAAATCACCCCTTAGGTGGTTTGGATGGAATGGCGCTAATGTTGGCGGTCAGCAAGGTTAGAAAAGATTATCTCTTTTTGGCAAATGATATTCTAATGAGTATCTCGCCTTTAAAAGAGCATTTTCTCCCTGTAAATCGTGTGGGAAGTAATGCAAAAGAATCACTAGCACTCATCAGTGAAGCTTATGCTTCTGGGAAAGCAATTCTGATATTCCCCTCGGGATTCGTTTCAAGAAAAATAAATGGGATAATCCAAGATTTGCCTTGGCAAAAATCTGTTATCACGAAAGCTCGAGAACATAGCCTTCCTATCGTGCCAGTATTTGTACACGGAAGTAATTCGAAGCGTTTTTATCGGATTTCTAATTTCCGTAAGATTTTTGGAATCAAAGTGAATTTTGAGATGTTTACACTTCCTGATGAAATGTTCAAGCAAAGCGGAAAAACCATTCGCTTAACTTTTGGACCCGTTATTAAGAATGATCAAATACGTAAAGGACGCCCAATAGAAGTTGCTGCCAAAATCAGGTCATTCTTATATAAATTAAAGGAAAATCCATCCGTAGAATACGAATCATAACGTTCATTGTTACGAATAGGTTAACTTGCAGTATTCTATGAAAGAGGCCATTATAGATAAAGTAAACGTCTCACTTCTTAAACAAGAGCTTACTAGTGAGATATATGTTCGCCCTACCAATAAGGGTGAAAAGGAGATTTACATATTTAATGGTTTGTATAAACCTCATCTCATACGCGAGGTTGGTAGATTAAGAGAACTGTCCTTTAGAATGCCAGGGGGTGGCACAGGGAAGTCAATGGATGTTGATGAATTAGATACCCAAGAAAATGGCTATAAACAATTGATTGTTTGGGATCCTTTAGAGGAGCAGATTGTTGGAGGGTATCGTTTTGTATTTTGCAAAGACAGAAGGGACAGTGAAGGGAATTACGACTTGTCAACTTCTGAAATCTTAACTTATAGTGAGGATATTAAAACCAAATACTTTCCTTATACTATTGAATTAGGTAGAAGCTTTGTTCAGCCTGATTATCAACCATCTATAAATGGAAGGAAAGGTATATTTTCATTAGATAATTTGTGGGATGGTTTAGGCGCCTTGGTTGCAGACAACCCTGAGATGAAATACTTTTTCGGGAAAATAACCATGTACAATTCTTTCAATCAAGAAGCAAAAGGTTTGATTTACTCTTTTATGCATGCCGTTTTCCCAGATAATGAAAATCTCGTACAATCTGTGAATCCCCTACCCAACAGCAATGAAAATTTAGCATTCCTCAAAGAAATCGAGGGATTACCCTATAAGAAGGCCTTCAACCTATTATCTAAGAATGTCAGAGAACTAGGCGAACAAGTGCCTCCATTGTTTAATAGCTATATGAGTCTTAGCCCAACAATGAAAACATTCGGCACTAGCATCAATCATCATTTTGGGGGCGTTGAAGAAACAGGCATAATGGTTTCCATCAACGATATCTATGAGGAAAAGAAAAGCCGACACGTCAATTCCTACATCG
>VMCP01000095.1 GCA_008081305.1 Bacteroidota bacterium
CAACTGCATGATCGCTATTCCAAGAATGTTTTGTTTCTACCCTTTCATAAAATCCGTTAGAAAGTCTTTTTCTTAACAAACCGTAGTGCTCGATGTAATTTATGGTTTCCAATAGTACCGCTCCAATTATTCCAGCACAAACCACCGCAAGTAGACCATTTAATCCAAACAAAAAATACATCACACCTAAGTACATGGTTTGTATCAGTGTCAAATGAATCATTTGATTTCCCCAATGCCATTTGCTGTTACCTTCGCGTCTTAACCGCTCAAATTCTAGTACCCAAGCTTTCCGGTAAGTCTGAGACATAGACCTGATCCAGAAAACAAATACGGTTTCGTTTTTTCTGGCAGTGGAAGGATCTTCTGGTGTTGCAACGTGCTTGTGATGACCGCGGTTATGCTCAATGAAAAAATGCATATACAAGGAGGTACAAAGCAACATTTTGGCCATCCATTGCTCGCCTTTTTGTTGACGATGACCTAATTCATGAGCGACATTGATCCCATAGCTTCCGCACAAAATACCCATTCCGAAAATGTGTCCCCAAGTATCCATAGACTGGAAAGAGGCAAACGACATGAGATCCCCAAAATAGAAAATCATACCCAGTTGTACTGGAAATAACAGATAAAGAACTAGGTCAAATGATCTATCAGAAGCCCTTCGCTGCTTTTCTGTTTCATTTACCGACTGGTTACGGACACCCAACATTAACTCTAACAAAGGAATGACGCCAAAAATGAACCAAACTGATGTCCAAGCTAACCAACCCTCATTGGTCCATGAAAACCAAACCATTACCGCAGGTAACAATGCAAACAAATAGTTTATTGATCTCATTTTGTCAACTAAAATAAACGTTTTCAGTCTAATTTACGCCTTTGGGTAGCCAAGTCTTATTTTTGTTTCAATGAGTGAATTTGTCGAAACACAAATTGAGTTTCTTAAAGGAGTGGGTCCAGCCAAAGCGCAAGCCCTTCAACAAGAACTTGGCATTTTCACTATTGCTGATTTATTGAGCCATTATCCGTTCCGGCATGAGGATAGATCTAAAGTCCTTCCCATCGTGGAGGTAATGAACTATCCTGATGTTTTTATTCAACTTAAAGGCAGGATTTCCAGAGGCGAACTGATTGGTCATGGTCCAGGAACAAGGTACTCAGCCATGTTAACAGACGAAACCGGACAAATTGAATTGGTTTGGTTTCAAGGGGCAAAGTGGATTGAAAAATATATCGATAACAGCAAAGAATATCTCATTTATGGTAAGGCCTCGAAATTCCGAAACCAATGGAATATTGCGCATCCTGAGTTGCAGGTTATCGATTCTGATTTTCAATTATCCAAGTTAGGATTGGTGCCCGTATATCCACTAACAGAGGGACTTAAGAGGAAAAAAATTGAAAACAAGCTGCTTGTCAAACTTAGCAAACAAGTCGTCGAGGATCCCCGTTTTAAGATCCAAGATAACCTTCCAGCCCCAATCCTCAAGAAATATAATTTCCCTGAGAAAAAAGATGCACTTCGAATGCTACATGCTCCAAAAGATTCGCAAGAATTGGAGCAAGCCAAACAAAGACTGAAATACGAAGAACTCTTTTATTTACAGCTCAGGTATTTACAGCTTAAGGGAAATAGAAACCGCACATATAAGGGAATTGTCTTTGATCGCGTGGGTGAGTATTTTATGGGATATTACGATAAGCATTTGCCCTTCGATCTTACCAATGCTCAAAAGCGTGTTTTAAAGGAGATTCGCGCTGATCTTAAACGTGGTTTACAGATGAATCGCTTACTACAGGGCGATGTAGGTAGCGGTAAAACCATGGTGGCTCAATTAAGTATGTTAATGGCCATTGACAACGGATATCAAGCCTGTTTGATGGCCCCAACAGAAATTCTTGCCCAACAACACGGTGCTGGTATTGCAGAAGATCTTAAACCCTTGGGGCTTCAGGTACGTTTATTGACCGGTTCAACCCCAAAAAAACAACGAACCACAATCCTTGCTGAACTCAAGGAAGGAACCGTAGATATTTTAATAGGAACACATGCCCTAATTGAAGACGAAGTTGTATTCCAGTCTTTAGGACTCGTTGTCATTGATGAACAACACCGTTTTGGTGTGGCGCAACGCGCTCGCCTCTGGAAAAAGGGAAATGTACTCCCTCACATTCTTGTGATGACGGCTACTCCTATACCAAGAACCTTGGCTATGACACTATATGGCGATTTAGATGTCAGCGTGATAGATGAACTTCCAAAGGGAAGAAAACCAATCAAAACCGTCCATAGGCATGAGAGCAATCGACCATTGGTCATGGAGTTTTTAAAACAAGAAATTAACAAAGGGCGTCAGATTTATTATGTATTCCCACTCATTGAAGATTCACCAAAATTGGCATTAAAGAGTCTGATGTCAGGGTATGAAATGGTAAGCGATTACCTCTCTACTCCAACTTACACCTACAGCCTACTTCACGGTAAAATGAAGCCTGCTGAAAAAGAGGCGGAAATGGAAAAATTTAAAACAGGGAAAACGCAAATCATGGTTGCAACCACCGTTATTGAAGTAGGTGTAAATGTACCCAATGCATCCGTTATGGTGATTGAGAATACCGAAAGATTTGGACTATCTCAACTTCATCAGTTACGCGGAAGAGTTGGTCGTGGCGCGGAACAAAGCTATTGCATCTTGATGTCTGGAAGCAAATTAAGTAAAGCTGGTAAAACAAGAATCAAAACTATGGTTCGAACCACTGATGGTTTTGAAATTGCAAAAGTTGATCTTGATTTACGGGGTCCTGGAGAAATGGATGGCACCCGCCAAAGCGGAATTTTAGATTTGCGATTAAGCGATATCCGAAAAGACGAATCTATTTTAATTGCATCACGAGCAGATGCACAGTCATGGCTTCAAGAGGATGAATTACTCACCTCTGATGCGAGTAAACCCATTCGATACGAATTATCAAAATCACCAAACCGTACCATTTGGAGTAAAATCAGCTAATTCCCATCCGATTTAATCTTGAAGCCCCTTATTTTTTCTTAATTTCACGCACTGAATGAACTTCTTTTCTGAGTTAGGTCGTTTTGCCATCTTCATGAAATACGTAATGAAGAAGCCGCAACGTTGGAATGTCTTTTGGAAGATTACCTTTCGTGAGATGCACAACATCGGAATTGAGTCGCTATTGGTTGTGGTGCTCATCGCGACTTTCACAGGTGCCGTAACAACCATTCAGACAGCTAATCAGCTGCTTACTCCAAGTGATTTATTTCCTACCCAACTGATCCCAAAATTTGTGGTGGGTGCAGTTGTTAGTACTTCATCTATACTTGAATTAGCTCCAACGGTTACTTGTTTGGTATTAGCGGGTAAAATTGGTGCCAACATTGCATCGGAAATTGGCAATAAAAAGATCAGTGAACAAATCGATGCCTACGAGGTGATGGGAATCAACTCTGCATCTTTTGTGACGCTTCCAAAAATTATCGCCGGTTTGATTATGATTCCTAGTCTTATCATCGTGGCCAATTTCTTATTGATTTACGGCGGTGTTCTTGCAACAAAATTCACATCAGCCTTAACATTGGATGATTTAGTAGAGGGAGCACGAATGACATTCCATGTGGAATACGTAAAAATTATGTTGATCAAATCGGTGATTTTTTCCTTTCTTATCACCAGCTTGAGCGCTTATCAAGGATACTTTACTACCGGAGGTGCACTGGAAGTTGGAGAAGCAGGAACCAAGGCGGTTACCAAAATCTGTATATTCATCCTATTCTTTGATTTAGTTGTTGCACAAATATTTCTGGGCTTATGATCATAGTTGACTCCCTTTACAAATCATTCGGCGAAAAACACATTCTACA
>VMCP01000097.1 GCA_008081305.1 Bacteroidota bacterium
CTAGATATACGGCCTCTGTCAGTACGTCCGTGAGCTCCTCAACTCGTTCAGGAGCCATGCTATGCGCTACCTGCTGAAGCCACTTTTTTGTATTAGAAACCTTTAAAGGACCTGTGATAGTCCCATCCAACCAATCACCTTTGAACCCAATTAGGTCATCATCTGGCCGGATAATTATTTGATGTTGAAGCTGGAATTCAGTATTACCACGAATAAAACGTGCAAAATGAACTCCTAAATTTCCCCGAATATTATCTAGATTATTTCCTGTAAATCGCAATTCAAACTCACCACTATAACGACTATTAATGGAGTCTAAACCCAAGTTCCTTAAGTCAAGTCGTTTTAAATCACCATCAAATTCTAATTCTTGATTTTCCGTGAATAGATCATGCCCGAATCCATTTAACCTGAGTCCCAAAAATTCGTGATTTACATCCCAATTAAGCTTCCAATTTCCCGATAAAATTTCGGCATCCATTGTGTTGCTAGCAACCCTTCGACCATTGAGATTAAAACTTGCGTTTTCCGCGTAAATCTTTGCATTTCCCGTGGTATGAAATAAATCAGTTTCAATTTTAACCGACCCTGATATACCATCAGCCAAAAGTTTGAAATCAATCCATGGCTGCAGAACAACATTCTCAATTTGGCCATCGAATCTGTACGGAAGTGTTGAATCTAAATCACTATAGTCGACATTATGCTTACCGATAAAATTTCCGGCATCTGTTCTAAATGTCCCTTCATACGAAAAACCGTTAAAAGGGATGTAGGATTCTCCATCTAGGTATACCATGCCTAATGGTTTCAGTTCGTCAACCCAAGTCTCGTGCTCAAAAAACCGTGCTATATCCCTAGATGAGAAGCTGGCGTTATTAAATGTAACCCAATGCTCCATATTAGAAATTTTGGGTATTCCTTTACATTGATAATCAAATGTTATGGTCGAGCCCTGATCGGAAACTGCTCTTATATTTTCGGAAGACAAATCAGATAAGGGGCCCGTTACTTCAGCACTCACCTTGAATTTAGCCTGGTGTGTTTTGAGATAAGGTGCATAAAATCCGATATCCGATAAGGAAATATCCGACTCAATCAATTTTAATTGATAATCAAATCTATCAAAATAAGTTCCTTTTGGAATCGGTAATTCTTTTATCTCCAGAGACCCACGGATTTTTGTTTGCCCCGTCAAGATCTCAAGAGATTGAAAATCTAAGTTGGGACCGTCAAGGGTTAATTGGGTGCTAATCTTATCAATTTTTTGTCCAGACCGATCTAAAGTAGCTAGATCATTCACCTCCATCGTAATGATACCTTGGTCGTTCAAACTAAACCGATTTACGGTAGCATTAACCTGGTTATATCGAAGGTAACTCGGGTTGAATTCTCCTTGTTTATTGAATTCATGAGCGTTTGTACCAGAGAAAAACACGTATTCGCATTGATTCAGTGATACCTTATCGATAGTTAATTTTAATGGGATATCAGCTTGTGAACTATCCTTAATAAAAACATATTCATAATTGAATTTTTCCTCAGCATCATAGTTACCCATTCTAAACAAGAGTCCAAAAGCATCTAGATGATTAATTTTAAACTCGTTCTTAGCCATATCCCAGTCGCTAATTTTAAAATCGAGGGTCCTGCCATAAATCATGGTATCCAGATGCAAATCTTTCATCAAGAATCCTTCAAAATGAAAATTTCGAAGAAAATCCACTTCTACACCCTGTATGGAAACTTCAACGCCGAGTGATTGGGAAATTTCATTCGCGAAATATTGGGAAATTCTTGTTTGAACCCATCGATTTCGCGTCAGAACAGCAATAACGCTCATAAGGAAAACCAGCAACAGTAGGCTGCGCAGTAATATCTTCCTTATTTTTGAGTGTTTTTTCTCCAACAAAACAAATTTACATTCATAAATCCATGACCAATCCACTACTTAAAAGCACCTCCACAATATTGGGCATTGAAAGCAGTTGCGATGACACGTCAGCTTCTGTTATACAAAACGGAGAAATTCGATCTAATATCATATCCTCACAAGAGATTCATCGAAAATACGGTGGTGTTGTACCTGAATTGGCTTCACGAGCCCACCAAAGCCATATTATCCCTGTCATCAATGAAGCTTTGGAAACCGCTAAAGTTTCAAAAAAAGACCTAGATGCTATTGCCGTTACTCAAGGTCCTGGTTTGATGGGTTCATTAATTGTTGGCTTAAATACGGCAAAAGGGTTAGCCATGTCACTGGGTATTCCTCTTATTGGTGTTAATCACCTTCGAGCTCATGTGTCGGCGTTACAGATTGAGAATAAAATAGAATATCCTATGCTCTGTTTATTGGTGAGTGGTGGTCATACACAACTCATCCTTCAGCACAATGAAAACGATGCAGAAATCATGGGTAGCACGATTGATGATGCTGTTGGAGAAGCATTTGATAAAGGATCAAAAATCATGGGTTTAGGATATCCAGGGGGACCCGTGATTGCTAAATTGGCAGAAAAAGGAAATCGTGATTTTCACACATTCCCTGACTCTCAAACCAAAGATTTAGACTTCTCTTTTTCTGGTATCAAAACATCCCTTCTTTATTGGCTAAGAAAAGAATTAGAGATTAACTCAGAATTTCTGAATGAGTACCGAGAGGATATCTGTGCTTCTTACGAAAAATCCTTGGTCAATATGCTCCTAAAACGAGTAAAAAAAGCGCTCAAGATTCACAATGTAAAGTCACTAGGTTTGGTTGGTGGTGTTTCTGCAAATAGATTGCTACGAAACGAAATGAAGGAAATGGGTAACCGCCATAATCTCCAGGTATACATCCCATCTTTTGAATATTGTACCGATAACGCTGCGATGATTGCTAAAGCCGGGGAACAAAACCATACACCCGAGCTTAATTTGTATCTTTGATTCCATGCTGGTCCCTGAAGCGCAACAAATCTATTTAGGCAATGAACTTCACATTGCCCGTGCGCTTTCTTGGGTGGAAAATAGGCACCCAGAATCGGAAAAACTATTAAAGGAACTACAGGGTGAATCTAAGGTAATAGGTATCACTGGCCCTCCAGGCGCAGGTAAATCCACTCTCGTAAACGCCTTAGTAAGCGAACTAAACGAACTCAATCATCGGGTAGCTATTCTTGCAGTTGACCCCAGTAGTGCTTTTAATTTTGGTTCATTACTAGGAGATCGGTTACGCATGCAAAACCTATTCATGGAGGAGCATGTCTTTATCCGCAGTGTATCTTCTAGAGGATCTCTCGGAGGATTATCGGCTCATATCATTGAGATGGTTGAAGTGCTTAAACATGCACCCTTTGATTATATTATTGTTGAAACTGTAGGTGTAGGACAAAGTGAAGTAGAAATAGCAGGCATAGCGGATACCACGGTGGTTGTGACCGTTCCTGAAAGTGGAGATGAAATACAAGCATTGAAAAGTGGCATCATGGAAATCGCAGATGTTTTTGTTGTAAATAAATCGGACCGAGAAGGTAGTGATGCATTCGTTACCGCTCTAAAGCGCGCCTCGCATATGAAAAACAGGGAGCATGAGACCCCAGTTCTTAAGACCATCGCTAGTGAGAATAAAGGCATTAAGGATTTAATCTCATCTATGGAAGTACATCTCAAGTCTTCCAGATACAACCAAAGGCGGCCAATCATTCTTGCAGAAAAGGTATATTCCATCCTGCAGGAAAGCAGAATGAAGGACATCCATTTAAAGGATATTCAAACAGCTGTTGAGAAGGAATTGAATCACTCTCAAGATATTAATCTGTTCCGTTTTGCAGAAAAGTTTAACCCTTAGTTATTTGGTGAGATAATCACCTTGGTAATG
>VMCP01000049.1 GCA_008081305.1 Bacteroidota bacterium
CAAGGTTTTCCGCTGCAAACTTTAAATCGTCCTCAATCTGTGCATATACTTCTGCTTTGGGCGTTCTTTCCGTCTGACGTACCTCGTCTGCTCCCAAACGTTTGTCAATAATCAACGGAACATCTCCGAAGAACTTTACCAATTCGGAATAATAATAAGCGCGCAAGAAACGAGCTTGTGCAATGATTTGCGTTTTACCTGCAAAGTCGATTTTATCCTTGTTTTCCAACAAGTAATTGGCACGAGCTATTCCAGAATAATTCCATTGAAATACACTTCTCAACTCACGATTTACCGCGTCATGAGACATGCCTTCAATTTCATGCAACCCTTCGGTGTCCGTAACACTTTCACCACCAGCAATGGCGTTATCTGATGCAATTTCACCAATCCAGAGGGATACAAACGAACCCTGCATCAAGTCATAAGCTCCCGTAAGCGCTCTTTCGTAATCAACGGGAGTTTGAAAGAAGTTCTCCGCGTCTTGTGTATATAGGGGATTGATATCTAGATACTTCTCACAGCCCGAGAAGACCAAGGCAGATACCGAAAGAACCCCAGCTGAAATCCAATTAATCTTTTTCATTTTTCTAAAATTCATCGTTAAAAATTAAAGTTAACACCCAACATAAAGTTTCTTGCTTGTGGATAGAAACCGTAATCAACACCAGCCGCCAATGGACCACCATTAGACCCAATATCTGGGTCGAAACCTAAATAATTTGTTAGCGTAAACAAGTTATTAGAAGACATGTAAATTCTCAACTTCTTAATTCCCCAACGGCGCATTGCCACTGGGTTGAAGGTGTACCCTACTTGTAAATTTCTCAATCTCAAGAATGAACCATCCTCCACGAAGTATGAAGAGAATACATTGTTTCTGGTTAGATCTGTTGTTAAACGAGCGTATTCATTGGTTGTATTTGGCCCAGACCAACGATTGATATTGTACGAAAGTTGGTTGGCATAGGGTTGCTGACGTTCGTAGTTTCTGATGATTTCTTGACCTACTGCTGCGTAAAAATTAGCAGATAAGTCAAAACCACCGTAAGATAGATTCAATGCTAAACCAAAGGTAAAATCTGGAATAGGAGAACCTAAGAAGGTTTTGTCGGAATCATCTGAGAAGCTAATTTTGCCATCACCATCTTGATCCACAAAAATGAGATCACCAGGTTTTGCGCCTTGCTGCACAACTGCCGCATTATCAATTTCTTCTTGTGTTTGGTACACCCCAGCCACTTCATAACCGTGGAAGTATCCAATGGCATATCCTGTTTCAAAGCGAGTGGCTACATTTCCTCCTACACCAAAACCAATACCAGGGATGAAATCAACACCATCTGGAGTAGCCGTAACCTTATTATTTAAGTAGGTGGCGTTGAAGTTCACACCAAAGCGACCCTTCTTTGAGAATCTTTTGTTGTAGCCTAATTCTAACTCAACTCCTGAATTTGACACGTTACCAGCATTCACGATTGGAGGATAAGATCCAGGTCCATAGGTTCCCATCAAAGCAGACACCTGAGGCTGGAATAATAAATCATTGGTATTTTTAATGAAGTAGTTCAACGTAATATCAAAATCACGTCCGATGGTCATATCCAAACCAGCGTTAAACTGACGGGTAGTCTCCCATTTCAAATCTGGGTTTGAAGCACGACCAATGGCCACACCTTGGGTAATGATATCGTTAAATACATATACGCCCTCTCCGTTCAACAATCCACGGTAAGCGAAGTTATCGATCTGGTCATTTCCACTCACACCGTAACTCATTCTCATTTTCATGTAACGAATAGGTTTGAACGCATAGAAGTCTTCTTCGGAAATCACCCAAGAACCTGATAAAGTGGGGAACCAACCATAACGGCTATTGGGGCCAAACTTAGATGATCCATCTCGTCTTAAAATTCCAGAAACGATGTAGCGATCTTGGTGATTATACTCGACTCTACCAAATGCAGATAATAGACGTTCTTGAAATTGGAAGGAACCTACATTATTCAAGTAACCACCTGGCGCCAAATTGGCCGATATATCCGCATAATCTAATGAGTTGTTAGGGATATTATAGCCGGTACCATCCAGACCTGCTCCTTCTCTACTAAACACAGAAGCTCCCAATGTAGCTTTCAAACTTCTTCTATCGGAGAACTTTGTCTCATAGTTCATGAAACTCTCATAATTCAAGTCAGTATAAGTGTATCGTCCTTCGTATACGCTCGCACCCCTCTCTATAGATACATCAGGCGCTATTTCTACCTCTGATGGGTCAAGGTTTGCATTAATCGCGGTATTTTGCGCTTTACCTGGTCCGTACCACACCAATGGTGAGAATGACTTGTTATCTACCAACGCAAAGTTGTAGTTCAAACGATTGGTAAAAGTGAGACCATCTGCAATTTTCCATTGCAATTCTTCCTTTCCTACAAACTTATTAACCACTGCCCAATTGTAGGTATTCTGGACCTGTGCTAAGGGATTAATGATGTCAGCTACTTCCTCTAAGTAAGTAAACTCTCCCTTGTCATCTCTGATTGGATCGGTTGGAAAAGCATTGATGGTATTGTACAGTACAGAGCCGATACCGTTTTCAGGAAGTGCACTTCTCTTTTCATTTGTGTAAAGGAACACACTATTAAAGGTTAAGTTATCTGATAGTTGAGTCTGGAAATTCACTCTTCCGTTCAAACGTTCAAAAGAGGCTTTATCCAAACCTACAATTCCATCCTGTCTGTAGTAACTACCACCGATCGAGTAATTTGAACGATCCGTACCACCCTGAACCGATACGTTATAATTACGCATTGGAGCCCATGTAAATACAGAATCCTGCCAATTGGTTCCAACACCTAACGCAGTATTTGGGAAAGGCAATGGGTCGCCGCCATTTGCAAACATTTCGTTCTTCAATACCGCATATTCTGTGGCATTTAGTAGATCCAATCTGTTAGCCGTTTGCTGCCAACCCTCGTATGCACTAACGTCCCATGACGGTGCTAGATTCTTTTTACCTTTTTTGGTTTCAATGATGATGACCCCGTTTGCAGCCCGCACACCGTAGATACCCGCTGTAGCATCTTTCAAAACGTTGATGGATGCGATATCCGCTGGGTTGAGGGCATTTAGTCCCTCAGAATCATAAACCACTCCATCAACCAAAATCAATGGATCATTATCTCCAAATGTGGAAAGTCCTCTGATTCGGATACTGGATGAACCACCAGGAGACCCTGAATTTGTTGAAATGGTCACACCCGACATTTGACCTTGCAAGGCTTGGTCCATCCTTGGTATATTCATTTTCTCGAGTTTTTCACCTTTCAAGGCTGTATTTGCCCCTGTGAACTCCTTTTTCTTGGCTGTACCGTAACCCACGATCACAACCTCATCGATTTTATCTGCTGAATCGACTTGTTGTGCACCAAGGTTTAATGAGGTACCCAACAAGGCTGCAAATAGTAATTTTCTAGTCATTCGCATTGATTAATTAACGATTAAATATTCCTTTCAGTTTTTGTAACTTCAACAATAAGAATTTTTCTTTATTGTACAAAACACAAAAAGTCAACAAAAAACGCCTTGAAAATTGATAAAATTCAAGCGACTACCTATTTTACCGAAATGGTAATAACTTCGCGGTATTGCCCCTTAATAATGGCAAGGTAAAACAATCCTTTACCAGGTATATCTAGGTATCTTTTGCCTTCATAATGGGGCATAAAAGATTCAACAAAAAGTATTCTTCCGAACAAAACCATGACCACGACATAAGACCCATCTAG
>VMCP01000247.1 GCA_008081305.1 Bacteroidota bacterium
TAACGTGGATTCTAAGGTGGATGATATACTATGATTTAATGAGGGTAAGGTGCGCATATTTTAGGCAATAACATGCGCAAGTTATCTGGACTAAATTATCGAGACGTTAAGGAATAATCAATTTCATCTAACCTAACCAAACATCGGTTTATACTAAATTGTTATACTGGCGGTGGAAAAAGCTTCCATAAATGTAGTTTGGTTCAAACGTGACTTTCGGGTAACCGATCACGAGGCGGTTTTGCATGCATTGAACAACAACAAACCCTGCTTATTTTTATATATTCACGAGCCCTCGGTATTTCAGTCGGAGCACTACAGTAAGCGGCATGAAAGGTTCGTTTGGGAATCTATTAGCGATCTTCGCATAGCCTTAGAGAAGTTAGGATTTCCATTAATCGCATTGGAATGCGAGGTGATTGAGGCATTTAATGCGCTTATTGGTATAACTGATTTTCATTTATTGAGTTTAGAGGAGATTGGTCTTGCCATAACTTATGAGCGCGATAAGCAAGTGGCTACATGGGCTCAAGATCATAATGTAAAATGGACAGAGTTTCCATTCTCAGGGCTAAGGCGTGCGCTTTCAAATCGTAAAGATTTTAACAAATATTGGTACGCTTACATGAGCGCTGAAATTCCTGGTATTTCCATTCAAGCCGAAGTATTTAAACAGGAGTCTTGGGATCGGTTTGTAGCCAAACATGCCTTACTTGAAAAACCCAAGGAAGCAGGAATTGTTCAAATAGGAGGTAGGTCTCAAGGAGAGAAATATGCACGTACATTTTTTGAAAGCCGCATTTCAACCTACATGCAATCCATCTCGAAACCAGAAGCGTCTAGAACGGGATGCAGTCGTTTGAGTCCATACTTGGCTTGGGGTTGTTTTTCCCTGAGGGAAATTTACCAATGGCAAAAAAGAGCCTACAAGGAGGGAAAGCACAAAAGAAACTTTCAGCAATTTGCATCTCGTTTGCGTTGGAGAGAGCACTTTATGCAGAAGTTTGAAAGCGAATGCGAAATGGAGTTTAGGCCGGTAAATAAAGGCTATACCGAGCATGTTTACAGCGATAATGTAGAACATTATAATGCTTGGAGGACAGGGCGTACCGGTGTTCCTATGGTGGATGCGAGCATGCGGTGCCTAAATCAAACAGGCTATATCAACTTTAGGATGCGCGCCATGTTGGTGAGCTTTTGTTGTCACCACCTGAATTTATCCTGGGAGTGGGCAGCGGCTCATTTATCGAAGCAGTTTCTTGATTTTGAACCCGGAATACATTTTCCGCAAATTCAAATGCAGGCTGGGATTACAGGAATCAATACCATCCGGATTTATAATCCGATTAAGCAGTCAAAAGATCACGACCCAAATGGTGATTTTATAAAGAAGTGGGTGCCAGAATTAGGGCCGTTATCTCCTCCGTTTATTCATGAGCCTTGGTTGTTGACGCCGATGGAGCAAGAACTAATCACATTTAAACTGGGTGAACATTACCCTATTCCTATCTTAGATGTTGAACTGGCACAAAAGGAAGCGCGTGTTAGATTATGGGGATTGAAAAAAAATAGAACGGTAAAAAAAGAATCGGAAAGGGTACTGAACCGGCATACTTTGAAGAATAGAAAACCATAAACTAATCGTAAATTTGTTCATAGATTAAATCGCTTATGTTGTTGAATTTGAAGCTACCGACCTTTTTTCTTTTAATAATCACTTTACCATCGACTGTGTTTTCACAAAAGCGAGTACAAAATGCGGTGTATTTTGATGGTATGGATGATGTAATGGAAATATCCTCTACGAGTTCTAATGCTTTGCACGGAAAAAATTTCACTCTAGAGGCATGGATTAAACCAGCCTCTTTCAGATCCGATGCAAAGGAAGGAGTGGTTCTTGCTCATCATCACGCAGCACCCAATCGTGGTTACGTTTTAAGCGTCGGCGGAACCGGGCAATTGTATTTCGGGGTGTATGATGATTCCACCTATGAACTAACTTCAGGAAGTAACCTCATAACGCTTAATGAATGGCAGCATATTGCCGCTACATTTAAGAATCGTTGGATGAAGATTTTTGTAAATGGTAGCTTGGTAGATTCTGTGCTTGCAGATTTAGATCATGGCGACCCAGGCTCAACACCAATTACGGTCGGTCGACACTATTCTTTACTAAACGCATTCTCGGGCTCCATAGATGAGGTGAGATTCTGGAATAGAGCCTTTAGTAATCATGAAATTCAAACCAATTATAACCAATCTTATTGTGGCTTTTCAACAGACCTAGTAGGATACTATCGCTTTAATAACGGAAGAGCCAACGCAACCAATACGGTCTATTTTAGAGTACTTGATTGGTCAGGATCAAATCAACGGGCAACGCTTAAAAACCTAGCCTTAAAAGGTACGTTTTCAAATTATGTAGAAGGGTATCGAAGCCTTCAACAACCTCTTGATGCAATTGATACTGTGGTTGCTTGTGATTTTTATCGTTCCCCCTCGAGAAAATTTACATGGACCCAATCAGGAACTTATGTGGATACGATATTATCAAAAAGCGGTTGTGATTCAGCAATTACAATATACCTAACAGTTAATAGTTCAACAAGCAGCAAAATGGATGTTCATACTTGTGGTGATTACACCTTCCCCAGTGGAAAAGTAGTGAGCCTATCGGGAACATATACCGATAGAATTCCGAATTCACAGGGTTGCGACTCTGTTATTACGATTAAACTGAAGACAGGCCCAGATACAACTTATGTGGATACTACCGTCTGTCAATCTTTTACGCTACCCAAGAATCAAACGGCATATACTCGGTCCGGTTCCTATGTTGATACACTAGCCAATGAGGTCGGTTGTGATTCCTTTGTATACTATCAGGCGTATGTGCTTCCCGCTTCAAGGGTATCACGAACGATTAGATTCTGTGATTCGGTAACGGTTCCTTCCTCTGGAAGTACCTATTATTCCTCACAAGTGGTCCATGATACATTGGTGAACTTTCAGGGGTGTGACAGCATCATAACGTACAACCTACAATCAAAGGCAACTGCAAGTTTTTACAACGATTACAGCTGTGGTGATTACATTAGTCCTTCAGGCAATTATGTATGGACGCGTTCCGCTGTTTATACCGATACATTGACAAATGCTGAGGGATGCGATAGTGTTATTACCATTGATTTGGTCTTGACTCCCATCACAGATACCATCCTTCGGGTTGATGAATGTCGTAAATACCGAGCTCCTTCACGCCGGTTTTTAATTACCGAATCAGGTACATATCACGACACGGTGATGAATGTCGGTGGATGCGATAGTCTGATTGAAATACAAGCTGAAATAACACGATTTAATAACCTACTTGAGGTTAATCAAGATACGCTGAGAGCTACCGAAGGGTATGCCTATTACCAGTGGTTGGATGTTTCCAACGATTACCAACCAATACCTGGAGCCAACCAAGCCGTTTTTATTGCTCCAAAACCAGGTGAATATGCGGTTCAGTTTAATGAGAACAGCTGTAGCGATACAAGCGAGGCCATTGTCATTGATATTAACGGACCATCGGTTTTTCAACACATTGAATTTAAGGTATATCCAAATCCTTCAGGAGGAAGGGTTTTCATTGAAGGTGAGAACCTAGATGGATCTTATGTGGAGGTCATGGATTTGAACGGAAGAATACTTCTTGTTGAATCTTTTATGCCCCATTATGAAGGCAAAAGATACCTAGATATACCTG
>VMCP01000111.1 GCA_008081305.1 Bacteroidota bacterium
AATTGGTCCATCTATATATGAGATGTGTGGATTTGGTCTATCCAAAACGAGAAATGCCACATGGTTTTCTGCACACGCTTCCATGATGTAATGCATGGTGGTTAAATAAGTATAAAATCGAACCCCCACATCTTGGATATCGAAAACCACAAGGTCAATTCCGTTTAAATCTTGTTTCGTAGGTTTTTTGTGTTTGCCATATAGACTGATGATAGGTAACCCAGTTTTGAGGTCTTTGCCATTTTTCACATGCTCTCCATTTGCTGCTTCGCCTCTAAAGCCATGTTCCGGTGCAAAGATTTTTTTAACCTTTATATCATGGGAAAGTAGGCTGTCAACTATGTGTGTTTGGTTAATCATAGAAGTATGATTTCCAGCAACAGCAATATTTTTTCCCTTACACGATTTCAACAATAATTGCATCTGTGCAGCACCTACAATCACTTGTGCTTTTAGTAATGATGAAAAAACCAAAAGAATAAAAAAGGCGAGGAACCTTATGGATTCAACAGGCTTGGACGTATTTTTGGGTTTTAGATTGAATTGGTCATTATTCATAGCGAGGAAGTTTCTTAGTGGCACTGGCAAAGGTAAGTCACGAAGGTTCTTTTCATTATCTGTAGTATCCGTGGCTTTGTGTATTTCAGTCATCCTATTATCCCTTGCGCCTCTGCAAGGTTTCAAAGGTGAGATTGAGAGAAAAGTTACAGATTTACATGGTGATTTCATTATTGACTCTGGATTAAATACAGAGAATGGCGAACCTAAACCCATACCCGATAGCCTTTTTTCGAAATTAGAGGATATTTCCAAAATAAATGGGGTAAAAATGGCCGTAGCAAGTTCATCAAAAGCCTGTATTGTAAAGTCTAATGAAGATCTAGAGGGTTTAATAGCAAAAGGGATTCCCAAGGAAAAGTTTACGGCTTACATGGATAAATACATCAAAAATGGGAAATTGAGGGCAGGAAGCAATTGGTGTGTTATTTCTACAACAACGGCAAATAGACTAAAACTAGATACCGGGGATAGAATTACCATTGTGTTTTTCGTATTGGATGATCTCGGCAATAGCAGGCCAAGAGCTCGACGCTTAACTATCGATGCGATATATGAAACTGGCGTTGATCAAATAGATGGCCAAATGATTCTTCTAGATCAGATGATGTTGCTGCCTTTACAGCCATCGGATGCGAAATATTCTCAAATGGAAATATGGGTTGATTCAGGAGAGGATTTAGAAAGGATGAGAAGCCAATTATTAAAGGAATTACCCACGGGTTATGTACGATTGAACACACTACAAGAACATAACCGATTGATTTTTGATTGGTTATCGATTCTAAATACCAATGTGCTCATTATTTTGGTTTTAATGGCTTTGGTTGCCATTTTTGGAATGAGTACGACCTTATTGATTCTTATTATTGAAAGGACACCACTCATAGGTCTACTTAGTGCTATGGGCGCGAAATTTGGAGAAATTGGAAAAGTATTTCTTAGCCAGGCTATGGGAATATCTCTATTGGGTTTGGTCATTGGTAACGTTTTCGCCTTTGTTTTGATATGGGGACAAAACACATTCAAATGGATTCATTTGAATCAAGAGGTTTACTTTATTCCTCATGTGAAATTTGAAATCAGTATGACTGAAGTAATATTAGTTGATATAAGTGCCATGCTGCTCATTTTTCTGAGCTTATGGTTACCAGCGAGGTATATCAAAAAAGTAGACATCATTAAAGCTATTAACTTTAAATAAAAAAGGGGCTAACTAGCCCCTTTTTTATAATGTATTTTGTTCTTGTTTATGCGTCAATCTTTGCGTACTTGGCGTTTTGCTCAATGAATTCCCTTCTTGGAGGCACCTCATCTCCCATTAACATGGAGAAGATTCGATCTGCTTCTGCAGCACTATCCAAGGTTACTTGTTTGAGAGTTCTGCGACTTGGATCCATTGTGGTTTCCCAAAGCTGTTCGGCATTCATTTCTCCAAGACCCTTGTATCTCTGTACATTCACAGAGTCCTCTTTTCCTTTACCTATTTCTTTGATTGCGGCATCTCTATCGTCATCATTCCAACAGTAACGTACTTGGGTGCCTTTTTTAACTAAATAAAGTGGGGGAGTAGCGATATATAGGTAACCGCTTTCCACTAGTTTCTTCATGTGGCGGAAGAATAAGGTGAGTATCAATGTTCGAATGTGAGACCCATCCACATCGGCATCCGTCATTATTACGATTTTGTGGTAACGCAGTTTATCAAGGTTTAATTCTTTTTCACCATCTTCATTGTTTCCGATATGCACGCCTAAAGCGGTGAACATATTTCTTACCTCTTCGTTGTCATATATTTTATGTTCTAAAGCTTTTTCAACGTTTAGAATTTTACCTCTCAGCGGCAAGATGGCTTGGAATTCTCTATCTCTACCTTGTTTAGCGGTACCTCCGGCAGAGTCACCCTCAACTAAAAAGATTTCACAAATAGAAGGATCGGTTTTGGAACAATCTGATAATTTACCTGGTAGTCCCATTCCTGACATAGCTCCTTTACGTTGTACCATATCACGTGCTTTACGCGCAGCGGCACGAGCCTGAGCTGCTAATACAACCTTGTCAACAATAACTTTAGCGAGTTTAGGATTCTCTTCTAGGAAATTTTCAAGCATTTCACCCACAGCACTATCTACGGCACCACTAACCTCTGAGTTTCCTAATTTGGTTTTTGTTTGTCCTTCAAATTGTGGTTCTGCTACTTTCACAGAAATCACACCAGTGAGACCCTCACGAAAGTCATCACCTGCAATTTCTACTTTTACCTTATCCAGTAATTTTTGATTTGTAGCGTAGGATTTCAGTGTACGGGTTAAGGCTCTTCTAAAACCTGCAACGTGTGTTCCACCTTCGATGGTGTTGATATTATTCACATAGGAATGTAGGTTCTCCGCGTAGCCTGTGTTGTATTGGAATGCAATTTCTACTGGGATTCCGTACTTATCACTCTCACAATAAATGGGTTCTGGGATAAGTTTTTCTCGTGTGCCATCAATGAAAGTAACAAACTCTTTTAGTCCTCCCTCTGAGAAGAAAATTTCTTCTCTAAAATTCCCTTCTTCATCTTTCTCACGCTCATCGGTTAAGGTAAGATGAATACCCTTGTTGAGGTAGGCCAGCTCGCGCAAGCGGTTTTGAAGGGTCTCAAAATTATAGGTTTGAGTTTCAGTGAATATCGTATCGTCGGGTGTGAATGTGACTTCAGTTCCTTGAACATCGGTAGTACCAACTTCCTTAACGGAATATAATGGCTTACCTTTTTCATACTCCTGTTGAAAAATGGTACCCTTTCTAAAAACTCGTACGTCTAGGTGCTTACTTAGCGCATTTACACAACTTACACCAACACCGTGCAATCCGCCTGATACTTTATAGGTGTCTTTATCAAACTTACCACCTGCGTGGAGTACGGTCATAACTACTTCTAATGCACTTCTTTTCTCTTTTTCGTGCATGTCCGTAGGGATTCCACGGCCATTGTCAATTACTCGAATGGAGTTACCCTCCAAAATACTAACCTTGATATGTGTACAATGACCAGCAAGCGCTTCATCAATACTATTATCAACTACTTCATATACTAGGTGATGTAGCCCTTTTGGACCCACATCTCCGATATACATTGCGGGGCGCTTTCTTACTGCCTCTAAACCCTCCAGAACCTGAATATTATTCGCTCCGTAATTAT
>VMCP01000220.1 GCA_008081305.1 Bacteroidota bacterium
ATACATACAGATTTTTTCGTAAAGGCAAGCCTTGTAAAAAAGGTTGAAACCGATGATACGGTTATCGTGGAAATCGTTAACTGGGGAAATGCTAATAAAGCTCCTGAAGTTAGAATTATTGAAAATATTGGTAAAACTGGGGTTCATCAGACAGAAATTCATGCCATTCTTGCTGAATATGGTCTTCCTTTATTTTTCGAACCAGAAGTACAGCAATATGCAGATAGTATAGACACTTCTATTAAAGAAGAAGAAATAAATAAGAGAAGAGATTTTAGAAACGTTCTCACTTTTACTATAGACCCTACAGATGCTAAGGATTTCGACGATGCGCTATCGTTTAAAATATTAGAGAATGGTAATTTCGAAATTGGAGTACATATCGCTGATGTTTCTCATTATTTAAAAGAAGGTTCTATTCTCGACGATGAAGCTTTTGACCGAGCAACTTCTGTATATTTGGTAGATAGGGTTGTTCCTATGCTTCCAGAAATTTTATCGAATAAAGCGTGCTCTCTAAGACCTAATGAAGAAAAATATACGTTCTCTGCTGTTTTCGAGATTACAGCTAAAGCTAAAGTGGTTAACGAATGGTTTGGTAGAACAGTTATTAATTCTAACGAACGTTTTGCTTATCATGAAGCAGAATATATAATAGACACTGGTGATTTAATAATTCCAGAAGAAATTTCTATACGACCATCAGGTAGTTATTCTGTTGATAAAGAAGTAGTTAATGCAATTCAAACTCTAAATGAATTAGCAATTATATTTCGATCACAGCGTATGAATTCAGGTGCTATATCTTTTGATAAGGAGGAGGTTAAATTTCATTTGAATGAAAATAATGAACCGGTCGGAGTATTTTTTAAACAAAGTAAACAAGCGAATAAGCTGATTGAAGAATTCATGCTTTTAGCGAATAGAAGTGTTGCTGCATTTATTGGTAAACAAAAAAAGACCTTTGTATATCGTATTCACGACGAACCTGATTTTGATAAACTACAAGCATTAAATGGGGTGATTTCTAAGTTTGGACACCAACTCAATTTAAAAGATCGTAAATCAATAAGTTCTTCTATTAATACGTTATTGTCAGATGTTCATGGAAAAGTAGAACAACAACTAGTAGATACACTGACTATTCGAAGTATGAGTAAAGCTGTTTACTCTACAGATAACATTGGTCATTATGGATTATCTTTTGATTTCTACACCCATTTTACCTCACCTATTCGGCGTTATCCTGATGTAATGGTACATCGATTATTACAACATTATTTAGACGGAGGTAATAGTGTTGCAGCAGAATCTTATGAACTAAAATGTAAGCATTCATCAGAACGTGAAGTTTTAGCCGCTAATGCTGAGAGAGATTCTATCAAATACATGCAGGTGAAATTCATGGCTCAATTTGTGAATCAAGAATTTGAAGGAGTTGTTTCTGGTGTAACCGATTGGGGTATTTATGTCGAACTTTTTGAAAACAAATGTGAGGGAATGGTTCGAATCAGAGATATTGGTAAGGATATCTATTATTTTGACCAAGAACAATACGCTTTAATAGGACATAAAACAGGAGATACTATTCAATTAGGGCAGACTGTAAAAATACGGGTGAAGAACGCCGATGTATTAAAGCGTCAAATAGATTTTGAATACCTCGAAAAGGTATAAAAAAGAGGCATCGAGCGGATTCGAACCGCTGTACAAGCTTTTGCAGAGCTCTGCCTAGCCACTCGGCCACGATGCCAATTAGGTCGCAAATTTACATTAAAAATTCTGTTTTCCTTAAGTATCTCTTTGACGGATCAGTTTTACAGCTACTGAGTCGACATTTGCCCCGATAGGAGGGTTTATTTTAGCGACACAAACCGAGGTTTTTAGAAGACTTGGAAATGAGATAAAGAACCTTGAAATAATACGTTCAGCCACATGTTCTAAGAGTTTTGAAGGTATAGCCATTTCTTCAGACACAATAGCGGTAGCATCCACATAATCAATAGTGTCTTTTAACTCATCACTCGCACAAGATTTTTCTAATGAAGTGTATAAAATAACATCTACACGATAATCACTACCAATGATAGATTCTTCTTTTAAACATCCGTGATAAGCGTATAACTTAATGTTGTTAAGGTGTATTTCTCCCATAAAGCAAAAGTAGGAAATGCTACCTTTGTATTTCTATAATATGCCCAAATGGAAGAATCTAAGCGATCATTAAACTTTATTGAACACATCATTGAAGAGGATTTATCCCAATCTAACTGTTCGAAAGAATCTTTACGTTTTAGATTTCCTCCTGAACCCAACGGTTATCTACATATTGGTCACGCAAGTTCTATATGTTTGAATTTTGGCTTAGGAAAAAAGTACAACGCTCCTGTTAATCTTCGATTTGATGACACTAATCCTAGTAAAGAAGAACAGGAATTTGTGGATTCAATCAAAGCAGATGTTTCTTGGTTAGGTTTTCAGTGGGCTGAGGAGTGTTATGCCTCTGATTATTTTGAACAATTGTATTTATGGGCTGAACAGCTAATCGGTAAAGGGTTAGCTTATGTAGATTCTCAATCAGCGGATGATATTGCCGCCCAAAAAGGAACCCCTACCACAGCAGGAACGTCTAGTCCTTTCAGGGATCGCTCGGTTCAAGAGAATTTGGAGTTATTTAGAGAAATGAAATCGGGAAAGCATGCTGAAGGAACTCATGTCCTTCGAGCTAAAATCGATATGAGCTCTTCAAACATGCTGATGAGAGATCCTATACTTTATCGTATTATGCATAAACACCACCATCGTACAGGTGATAAATGGTGTATTTATCCAATGTATGATTGGGCACATGGTCAAAGTGATTATATAGAACAGATTTCACACTCTTTATGTACGTTGGAGTTTGCTATGCACCGTGAGCTCTATGACTGGTGTTTAGATCAAATTATTGATCCTATTAAACTAAGACCAAAGCAGCGAGAATTTGCTCGTAGAAACTTTTCTCATACGGTTGTTAGTAAGCGAAAGTTATTACAACTGGTTAATGAAAAACATGTTGACGGATGGGATGATCCTCGAATGCCTACTATATCAGGTATGCGTCGTAGAGGATATCCACCTTTAGCTATCCAAAAATTCGCAGAAGCGATTGGTATTGCGAAAAGAGAAAATGTGGTTGACTTATCTGTTTTAGAGTATCACGTTCGTGAGGAATTAAACCGAACCGTTCCAAGAGTTATGGTAGTTTTAGACCCAGTAAAAGTGGTCATTACGAATTATCCAGAGGACAAAGTAGAATGGTTAGAGGCTGAAAACAGTCCTGAAGATCCTGAACTAGGATTTAGAAGTGTACCTTTTTCAAGAGAGTTCTATATTGAGCAGGCAGATTTTAAAGAAGAAGCTAATCGTAAATTTTTCAGGTTAAAGCTTGATGGAGAGGTGCGTTTAAAGAACGCTTATATTATTAAAGCAGAATCTTGTATTAAGGATGAAGATGGAAACATTACAGAAATCCATTGTACCTATGATCCTAAAAGTTTAAGCGGTAGCGGCACACCAGAATCAGAGCGTAAAGTTAAAGGTACCTTGCATTGGGTTGCTGCAAACACAGCGGTTGAAACTGAAGTTCTCCTTTATGATCGTTTGTTTACAGACCCTACTCCTGATGCGCATAAAGACAGAGATTTCTTAGACTTTATAAACCCGAATTCTTTAGAAATTATTAAGGCTTATGCAGAA
>VMCP01000117.1 GCA_008081305.1 Bacteroidota bacterium
GCATCGAGAAACGGAATGATTTGCTCTTTATAGGGAATGGTGACGTTAAACCCTGCTAAATTTTTTTGAGCAGAGGAGAATCTGTAAAAGTCATTGAGATTAGCGTATCCAAACCGCTGGTAAGTCCAATTTTTTACACCAGCTTCTATGAAAATAGAAGCAAATAATGAAGGTGATTTGGAGTGTTCAATGGGGTAACCAAGAACGCCTAAGAGTTTTTGTTCATCCATTTCTTTTTAATGAACTGAAATACCATTGGGAGTAAGGATATCCCGATGATAGCAAATACAACGGTTTCAAAATTGTTTTTAACCCATGGTTGAGTTCCCAGGGCATATCCCAAACAAGTGATGGATGTTACCCACAAAACAGCACCCGAGATGCAATATCCAATAAACTTGGCGTAGGTCATGGAACCCATTCCCGCAGCAAAGGGAGCAAATGTTCGAACAATGGGTACGAAACGCGCCATGATGAGCGTGTAGCCACCGTGTTTTTCGTAGAATTCTTCGGTTTGTGTGAGATATTCACGCTTGAGAAAGCGCCATTTAAGATTAAATATTCGGACACCAATCCGAGAGCCAATGAAATAATTGGTATTATCTCCAAGCAAGGCAGCAGTGATTAACAACGGAATAAGAACGTAAATGTTTAGTGTATCATCCAATGCGGCGATAGATCCAGCAGCAAACAGCAATGAATCACCAGGCAACAGAGGCATCAACACCAAGCCGGTTTCCACAAAAATGATGGTGAATAGAATGATATAAGTGAAGCTTCGGTATTCTTGTACCACCATCTGCAGTTTTTCATCCAAATGAAGTAACCAATCTAATGCGAAATCGATAATGCTCAGGTGTGTCATTTTATGCGTTTCAGGGCACAAAGGTCATAGTTTTGAAGCATTTATTCTATTTTTGTCTTCATGCGCAAAGCATTTTCCATTTTATTGTCTCTTTTCTTACTTTTAAGTGTGCTACAATCCTGCGGTACTCAAAAGAAATACCAGAAAAAATCGGGTGGGTGCAATTGCGGATTTTAATTCCTTTGCCTCTAAATACTTACACAGAGGTCTCAATCGTTTCCTTTATCTTTGCGGACAAATACGAATATGTCTGCAACAGAAACATACATCCCTTACAAAGTAAAAGATATCTCACTCGCCGAGTGGGGTAGAAAAGAGATTCAAATGGCTGAGGCTGAGATGCCTGGTCTTATGGCTCTTCGTGAAGAGTACGGAGATAGCAAGCCACTAGCTGGAGCAAGAATTGCCGGTTGTCTTCACATGACCATTCAAACGGCTGTTTTAATTGAAACATTGGTTGCCTTGGGTGCGGATGTTACATGGAGCTCATGTAATATCTTCAGTACACAGGATCACGCAGCAGCAGCAATTGCAGCTGCAGGTATCCCGGTATATGCATGGAAAGGAATGACAGATGAAGAATTTGATTGGTGCATAGAACAAACTCTTTTCTTCGGAGAAGATCGTCAACCATTGAATATGATCCTAGACGACGGAGGAGATCTTACCAATATGGTATTGGATCGTTACCCACAGTTAGTTGAAGGAATTCGTGGTTTATCTGAAGAGACGACCACCGGTGTTCATCGTTTGTATGAGCGTATGGAAAAAGGTACTCTTCCATTGCCATGTATCAACGTAAACGATAGTGTGACCAAAAGTAAGTTTGATAACAAGTATGGTTGTCAGGAGAGTTTGGTTGATGCTATCCGTCGTGCGACTGACGTAATGATGGCAGGTAAAGTGGCCGTTGTTTGTGGTTATGGTGACGTTGGTAAAGGTTCTGCTGAGTCTTTACGTGGTGCTGGTGCGAGAGTCATCGTAACAGAAGTAGATCCAATTTGTGCATTACAAGCAGCGATGGACGGTTTTCAAGTACTAACCTTAGAAACAGCCATCCCTATGGTTGATATCGTGGTTACAGCGACAGGTAACTGTAACATTGTTGGACAAAAACACTTCGAAGCTATGAGCGATAAAACTATCGTTTGTAACATCGGGCATTTTGATAACGAGATTGACATGGCTTGGTTGGAGAAGAACCATGGAGATTCTAAATATACCGTTAAGCCTCAGGTTGATGTGTTCAATGTGAATGGTAACGAGGTAATCGTTCTTGCTGAAGGTCGTTTGGTGAACCTAGGTTGTGCAATGGGTCATCCAAGTTTTGTGATGAGTAATTCATTTACGAACCAAACCTTGGCTCAGTTGGAGTTATGGCATAACCACGAAAATTACAAGAATGAGGTTTATGTGCTACCTAAGCATCTAGATGAAAAAGTAGCAAAGTTACACCTTGCAAAGATTGGTGCTGAGTTGACAGTATTGAGTCAAGAACAGGCAGATTACATCGGAGTAAGCGTGGAAGGTCCTTTCAAGAGAGACGAATACCGTTACTAATAATAATAAAACATCTCAAAAAAGGCCGTTAATCAACGGCCTTTTTTTATGTATTCTCGTAAATGCTTTTCTTACTAGTGCTTATCAAGAGCTCGCTGCTAATATTTGGCTGAATACCTAATTTTTCCAATAATCGAACCGTCGCTAAAATCAATTTAAAAAGTCGTCCGGCTAACTTCCATTTGGGTGGAGCCGTATTGTAGATCTTTGCGATGGTTTTCAATAGATACTCATAATCCAAGTTATGACTTACCATTAAATGTCGTTGATTCCACGAGGATTCGTTTTCGCTCAAATCCAAGGTCCGACAAACCAAGTCCTCTACAAAGACAAAGCCATTTGAACCCGCAGGGATGAAAGGGTTACCTTTGGTCGCTGCTTCAACCACTTGTCTAGAACTATTGGGCCCTTCAGCATATCCCAATACGATACCAGGGTTAACAATTAAGACGTTTAGCCCTTCCTCTTTACCTCTCCAAGCTTCCATTTCAGAATGAAATTTGCTCTTTGCATAGTCGGTATTGTATGGAGATTCCTCCCAATCGTCGGTGATTCGAATAGGCCGATCCTCTGATGGTCTACCCAGTGCCGCAATTGAACTTACGTGGATGATCTTTTTTTGATCTTCTTTGATGGCGGCGTTGATGATATTCCTAGTGAGATGAATATTATCTTCTATCATCTGCGGCCCGTCTTTTTTCTTAAAAGAAATCTTCGCTGCAGCGTGTATGATTAGGTCATAGGAATTTTGCATCAAACTGATGACTTCATCGATGTCATCGAGCGACGCGGTTAGCCATTTTAGTGATCCACGTTCTTCAGAATGAATTTTCGAGCAACTCCATTCCGCACGTTCTGAGAGTGCCTCCTTAAGAAACTGAAGTTGATTGATTTCATTCGAAGATGGATGTGATGAATCCTGCTTATAGAAACGTTTGACGCTTTCATAAATATCCAGGTTGCTGTTGTTTCTTTTAACAGCATCTACATCCCAGCCCTTGTTTAGGCATTGCTCAATGAAATGGCTTCCAATGAAACCAGTAGAACCCGTGATTAAAACTTTCACTTGTTTTTCTTCTGTTCCAATAGGTAATTGAGCTGTTGTTCAGGTGTAATAAGCCCTTTTTCAATGAAGTAGATCATTTGCTCAGCTTGTTCGGCAATGTCTTCTTCTGGGAATTCGTTAACAATTACTTTATAGAGTTTGAGGGCTTGATCAAAAACTTGATGTTGTTCGAAATGGTGGGCGCCCATTACTGCATTTTCCAATCTGTGAGTAGGGTTGCTTTTAAAGGTTTCCAAATAG
>VMCP01000265.1 GCA_008081305.1 Bacteroidota bacterium
CGGAAATGAAGAATCGGCTTTATCTGATTCATTTCAAGATGATTTATTAGCTCCTCCTGTATTCACAAGACCCGAAAACTTCAACGGAAAGCTCGTCCCAGATGTATTACTCAGCGGTAATCATAAAAAGATTGAAGAATGGCGAATGGAACAGGCGATTCAAAGAACACAGGAACTAAGGCCTGACTTAATAAAAAAAGAAGAATGAATGTGCAATTAACAAGGCCGTTGGTGGTTTTTGATCTAGAAACCACTGGAATAAACACCCAAAAAGATCGAATCATTGAAATCTCCATGTTGAAGGTTTTTCCAAATGGAGATGAGGAACTGAGAACCTATAGAGTCAATCCAACCATCCCGATTCCCAAGGACTCAAGTGCCATTCACGGGATTTTTGACCAAGATGTGGCGGACAAACCTACCTTTAAGCAGTTAGCAAAAGAAATTGAACACTTTTTGGAACTATGTGATTTTGCGGGATTCAATTCCAACAAATTTGACTTTCCCTTATTGGTAGAGGAATTTTACCGTGCTGAAATTGACTTTGAAATAGACAACCGAAAATTTATTGATGTTCAGCGCATATTCCACACGATGGAGCCAAGAAATTTATCTGCGGCATATAAATTCTATTGCGACAGAAATTTGGAAAATGCCCATTCTGCAGAGGCCGATACCATAGCTACTTGGAACATTTTAAAAGCACAAATTGATCGATACGATAGTCTCCCAAAAGATGTAAAGGGTTTACATGAGCATTCGGGTCAAAGCCGCAATGTTGACCTTGCCGGTAGATTTGTTTATGATAATAATAAAGTTCCTGTTTTCAACTTCGGTAAACACAGAGGGAAACCCATTGAATGGGTATTGGAGAAAGAACCCAGTTATTACAAATGGATGATGGATGGAGACTTTCCGCTTCAAACCAAGCGGGTACTAACTAAAATCCGTTTGAACCTAATGAATAAGTAATATGCGGCCTCAACCAATTCAGATCATCGAAGAAACGGATACCTGGATTGCCGTAAACAAACCGCCTTTTGTTCCCACCATTCCCGAGCGAGGTAAAAAAACAGCCGTGTCCATCATGGAGTGGGCGAAAGAGAAATGGGGTGAGGATATCTTTTTATGTCATCGCCTAGATCGGGAGACTTCGGGTATTTTGATTTTGGCAAAAACCAGTGAGATGCATCGACATTTATCCATGCAATTCGAACACCGAAAAGTAACCAAAACCTATCACGCCATTGTGGAAGGTAAAATTGAGTTCAATCAATTATTGGTTGATTTACCCATTAACACTAGCGACCTAAATGGGATTCGAATCGATCATAAAAACGGAAAGTCAGCCCAAACTGAATTTCAATCAGTGGAATTTTTTAACAGATTCACGCTGATGGAATGTAAACCCAAAACGGGACGTTTACATCAAATTCGGGTTCATCTAGCTTCCCAAAATGCACGAATTTCAGCCGATGAAAAATACGGAGGTATAATTCCGTTACTCAGTCATATAAAACGAAAAATTTCTGGTGAAGACCGCCCACTCATTGATCGTTTTGCTCTTCATGCAAAATCAATCTCATTCAACGATTTAGACAATACAGCAGTCACGGTTGATTGTCCCTATCCAAAAGACTACGAGGTATTTCTGAAACTGCTTCGTAAATACGGCTCTTGAGGTTGGGTTCTAGTTGCTGGTTTATGGTCTCTGGTTTCAGGTTTATGGTTTATGGTATAAACAACTTGTAACTTGAAACCAAAGATCGTTAGGATGTTAGAAAGTTAGGTTGTTAGGAAACTAGGAACTAGAAACCCGAAACCCGTAACCAGGAACTAGAAACCAAAGACCAGAAACAAGAAACCTAAAAAGAATTCTTCCACATCATACTCTCCACAGGGCGGTTAGGCTGGCCCGAGTATTTTGCGTTCTTTTTGGTGTTGTAAGGTACTAGAATCTCGCCGTCGACCGGGAAGTATATCAATTGACCAATCGGCATACCCGTATACACACGTACGGGCATCTTTACAGAAATTTCTAGGGTCCAATTCCCACAGAAACCAACATCTCCCTTTCCTGCTGTTGCATGGATATCAATTCCCAAACGGCCCGTACTGCTTTTCCCTTCTAAAAATGGAACGTGAGCATGAGTTTCCGTATACTCCTCCGTTACGCCGAGATAGAGTGTATCTGGCTGAAGGACAAAGCCTTCATCTGGAATGTCAAAATGACGAATGGTATTGTGCTTTTTAGCATCTAACTCAGCAGACTCATATACGGCCAAGTGTGCACCTAAATGCACATCATAACTATTGCTTCCTAGCGCGTTGCGGTCATATGGTTTGATCACAATGCTTCCTTTATCAATTTCTTCGAGAATGCGAGAATCGCTCAATATCATAGAGCAAATATAGGACACTATAACAAATTGTTTCCCTTAAAAGGAAGGGGTTCCAATTCTCCTGATGGGAATATCCTGTGGTCTAAAATCCCCAATTCTTTGTATAAATGAAATACTAGGCAAT
Organism: Bacteroidota bacterium; assembly: GCA_008081305.1. Taxonomy (GTDB): domain Bacteria; phylum Bacteroidota; class Bacteroidia; order NS11-12g; family UBA955; genus VMCP01. The sequence continues at coordinate 2,527 of VMCP01000265.1, forward strand.
GGCAATACAAACAGATTGCTTAGATCTCTGCTTTCTCCGTAGGGACCATGATCTTGGTATTCCCCTCCCCAGTTAGCAAAATACATAAGTCCAAAAGACCAACTCCTACTGCTATTTCTAGTACTGATCATTCTAAACTGAAGATTGGCGTATAAGGTATGTCGATTAAGCAACAGGTCCTCTTTTTTTAATTGATAAGGACTTCGAAGCGGATCACCTGGATCTACCAATATTTTATTCCCGCCTGCATCCAACTTCCATCTTGACACCCCCTTCACTTCTTGATACCCATTGGAATACCAAAACTCCCCCATCAGATATATCCCTTTTGCTAGTCGCTTAGTACCTCCCAATTGCAACCATAACGAACTATTTGGTAGAAGGTTCGTTGCCATATAGCCCATGGCTACCGTGGCGTGATTATAAAGATCTCCGTACGTATAACCCGCATAAAATAAATTCATATTTAGCGCATCCTCATCTTCTAAAAACATGCTACTCGCAGCAATGTCTCCTAAGATGAGACGTTGTTTATCTGCAACTTCAACCGAGTATTGAGGGGCCAAATAAATGTAAAACGGTAGAACCACCCCGGCGGCCATAGAGATATCGTCAGTAATTCCGTACTGAATATCGTTTAACACTCCGTTTAAGTTTTGATATTGTAAGGTTTTCTTCTCAACCGGGAATCCCGATTGCATGAATACATAACGCCCACCTATTAATTTACGCTCCTCAATTTCTGAGGAATCCGAGCCCCAAAGGTCAGAAACCATGAATGAAACAATAAGCGCAAACAACCACCTCATTTGATTTCAAAAATAACGGGCACTTGTCACTTTGAATAACTCAATTTCCAACATCTCACCATGGCGTCGTCAGAAGCAGAAACAACGGTATTTTCATCAAGCCAAACCACGGCGTTCACCGAACTTTTATGCCCGTTTTCATCATCGGAATATACAGATGCCAGGGGTTTAAGACTTTCGGGGCTCCATACTCGAATCGACTTATCCATACTTCCCGTAACTAAAAAATCCCCCGTTGGTGAAACTTTCAGCGCATGAATGCTATACCAATGTGCATTTTGAATCGATTCATCTAAGAACAATCGGTTCCAACGATGCAACTTCGCATCGCGACCAACAGCAAACACCCAATCATTTAACCGGTCAACCGCGAACCATGAATCTGT
>VMCP01000009.1 GCA_008081305.1 Bacteroidota bacterium
GCCCCAAATGCAGAAATCGACCATTTATCGTTGATCTTGTAGTTTGCTTTAAGGTTGTTGATTGTACGGTATTCTATGGTTCTCCAATCTTTTAGTGTTCTTCCAGCTACCGGATTCCATCCCCCGTTACCTGCATTCCAAAAATTACCTGCGGTATCGTAAATGGGGTAAATAGGTAGAGCTGTACTCATTGCCGCACCAAAACCACCGCTCCATGCACCATCCACACGTACGTTGGTACCTTGAGTTAATGAAGTGCTCAGGTTAAGGGTAAGGTTTTTAAGGGGGTTATAATCAATATTCAAACGTGCAGCTGCTCGTTCGTAGTTACTACCGATTACATAACTACCATTGTCTTCCCAAGTTAAACCTAAGTAAGCACCAAATTTTCCTTTTCTGTAGGTAGTTCCTAAAGAATACAATTGTTTCATACCACTACCCATGGTTTCGTCTATCCAGTTGGTATTGGTTTTGCGAGCATCCTCCCAAGAAATATTGTTTGGTAGTGGAGCTAATCCAACTCCACCATCATTTTCCCATGCTTCTTGGTACATCTGCAAAAACTGATTCGAATTGAGCATTCTTGGCTTGAAAGTCGGTTGAGATGTTCCGATACGAGAGGTAAAATTGAATTTTAAACCCGATTTTTTCGCTCGTTTGGTGGTAATCAAAATCACACCATTAGATCCTCTAGACCCATAAATAGCGGTAGCAGCAGCATCCTTTAGGATTTCAATTGAGGCTATATCATTGGGGTTTAATGTAGCAAGAGGGTTGTTATTGAAACCACCGTTATTACCGTTAATGAAATAATCCTGTGTAATGGGAATTCCATCTACGATATACAATGGGTCACCAGCAGCAGAAATACTAGCAACTCCTCGAACGCGAACCAAGTTTGCAGAACCAGCTACACCAGATCCCATGGTGATTTGAACACCTGCTGCTTTTCCTTGCATCGCAGCTTCAAAACTAGGTGCAGGCATATCTACAATGTCTTTTCCTTTGAGTGAACTAACCGATCCAGTGAGTTCTTTACGGGTGGAAGTTCCGTAACCCACAATAACAACTTCACCGATTGACTCTGTGCTTGGCACTAGAGTGTAATCGCGTTTGATGGTTGTCCCTTCTGGAATTTCGATTTTATCTGTGATGGTTTCATAACCATCTTCAGAAATAATAAGGGTGTGAGTTCCCGTGCTTAAGGTCATTCGAAACTCTCCTTGCTTATTTGAAGTGGTGGAATTTCCCGAACCTTTGTCGGTAACGATGACACCCGATAATTTTTGATTCCCTTCGCCTCGAATTCTTCCATTCACATAGCCCTCGCCCAATTGAGCGCTAGCTGTTGCGGTAAGAAAACTGAGTACGAAAAGAGATAGCTGTACTAATCTATTCATACGTTCCAAAATTTCAGTGCGTCAAATGTACACTTTCTAGTGAATTTCGCAAGTATTTTGCGTATTTTTCAATGAATAAAAATTAAAAATTTAAACAATAAGTCGCTTGTACTGCTTTGTCAGCTAATGTTATCACGAGTCTTGAGAATGCAAGATGTCGAGTTTTTCTTGAGGGCTGTCTTTCTCTTTTATTTTGCTCTCATCTGTTCCTTTCTGTGAAAAAATAGTGGCTCCCATCATGAATAACGAAGTCATTAATATTACCTGTGTAATGAGGGTTTGATCAACGGACTCTATGGTTTGACTAGCGGGAATGCTGACAAACAAAAGTATGGTAATCAATCCTCGAGGGGCAACATATGCCAGCGGAAATACCGGTAAACGCAAAATGAGCAATTGAAATATCCTTAAAAGAACAATTAGAGCAAATATGATAGAGCTCAAAACCAAGGTTTCAGGGTTCAATAATGAGTGGAGATCTATGGTGAATCCAAAAATCACAAAGAAAGATACCCTTACAACAAAAGTTAATTCCGTGGTGATTTCTTCAAAACGATGAATCTCTTTAAGCAGGTTGGATGGATCGAAACGATTAAACCATTTGAGTTCAGTGATTTTTTCAATATTAGCCACAACCAGCCCGAATACTAGAATGAGAATTAGCGCAGGTAAATGATACCCTTTGGCAATGGCATAAAGAAATAAAATCAATGCGATGATCGGCATGAATTTAATTCTATGATTCAGACGACTTAAAATCAGAGTAAGGGTTAAAGCTCCAATCACAGAAAACAAGATGCTGATTCCAACTTGGCCCATGAAGTTTAGTAAGCTTTGGCCGTTAATGATAGCGGTCGCGGATATATAGTTGAATACGGTAACACCGATGATATCGGATAAACTACTCTCAAAAATGATGAACTCTTTATCTTTCGCGCTCAGCATTTTCGCCGTTGGAATGGCTATGGCGCTTGAAATAATGGAAATTGGAATTGCGTTAAGTAGGCTGTCTTTGAAGGTATATCCTTGGGTATTGAACCAAAATCCAAGAAAAACACAAAGGGTAACGATAGAGAAAAAGGCCAATCCTAGTGTCTTAGAAAGTAATGGAAGCTTCTCTTTGGTGATTTTTAACTCAAGTGTACCTTCTAAAACGATGAGAATCAAACCAACTGTCCCCAGTTCTGGCACCACGTTGGAAAAATCAGGTTTTGGCCAATCCATTAGGATCACGAGCTCTTGAGAGAGCATTCCAAGCCCAAGCAGGATGATAATATTCGGTATTCTCGTTTTTGGTGAGATCACCTCAAACAAATAGCCGATTAAAATCAGCGCAGTAAACACCAAAAGGAAGGATACATCCATTTGATGGTAAAGATACAGCACGCAGGCTTATTGTTAAAAAAAGAGTGCCGAAATAGGTTTAAGGTTGATATCTGAAGTGACCGATGATTTTGTAGCGAAACAAGCAATCTTCAAGCACCTGTCCGGCTCCAATATTGTGAATGATTAGCGGCCGCTTATGATTACGCGATTTTTTATTTGCCACAATTCCAATATGGGTGATAGCTCCGCCCAAACTCCAACAAACGATATCTCCCTCCAAATAATCTTCTGGTTTTTTAGTGATAGGTAATGCCCCCTCTTTACGTTTAAAAAATGTCATTAGGTTGGGCACTCGACGGTGATCAATGTTTTTATCTGTACGAGAAAGTCCCCAAATTTTAGGGTAAATAGAGAAATGTGCAGACATGTCTTCGTGAACCTCTTTTTGCAAATCGATACCCAGTTTCCTGTATGCGCGTATCACAACATCTGTACAAACTCCTTTATCGGTTGGCACATCGCCATTTGGATATTTAATGGTGAAGTATGATGGGTCGTATGAAACTTTATCCTTAGTAAGTGTAAGAGCCGAGTCTGCTAATTGTTTGTGGAATGCTGATTGGGCATTGACGGCATGTACAACAATACAAAGTAGCGCTATGATGAACGGTCTCCTAAACATGAGTTAGGCAAGATATAAAGAACAAATGAAGAGCGGTTAAGTAAGCATAAAAAAAGCCGTCGTTCAGACGGCTTTGATTCTTTAGTAGCGGGAGCAGGATTAACTCCCTACGGTCGTTGGACCTGAAAGGGGGTGGCTTTATAAAGAAAAGCCAAACACGCTGCGCGCGTTTACTTTCACATTTCTATCCGATCTGAAAGTAAACTTTCGATCTGTCTATAAATGCAAAAAGCCAATCATTTGATTGGCTTTTCTTTAGTAGCGGGAGCAGGACTCGAACCTGCGACCTTCGGGTTATGAGCCC
>VMCP01000106.1 GCA_008081305.1 Bacteroidota bacterium
TATTACAATAATTCAAATATCTCATGGAGGTTTATGGCATAAATGGGGGAAAACTTAAGAATAAGTATATTTCGTTACTCCTGAGGTCCATCTATTTTTGTAGGTATTGGAACTGATTAACGCATTCATTAAAACGCTAACCTTTACACATACAGATTTCTATCTGTCAATAGCTACAGGAAGCATTGTTATACTTATTTGGGTTTACCATTTTCTGATTTTCTATCGTGTTAAACCACCGAAAATAGAAAAAGAAGATGTTCCTGTGAGTTTTCCTGTGAGTATTGTGGTTTGTGCTAGAAACGCACAAACGGACCTTGAAAAGCATATACCTCAATGGCTTGCACAGGACTACCCAGAATTTGAACTCATCATCGTAGATGATTGTAGTACGGATGAGTCATCAAGGTTCATTACAAACATCGCATCCACGGATTCTAGGATTAAATACATTCTATTGGATCCCAATAAAATAAAAAGTGAAGGTAAAAAATTAGCCTTAACACTCGGAATTAAAAAGGCGCAATATGAGCACTTATTGCTTACCGATGCAGACTGCTCACCAAGTAGCAATCAATGGCTACAGCGAATGGCGAATGGATTTCAAGATGACAAATCTATAGTTTTGGGAGCAGCACCTGTACAGGTTTCTAGTTCGTTTTGGGGACGTTTGATACATTTCGAAAATTTACTGACTGCCCTACATTACTTGGGCTTAGCCAAACTAGGATTCCCTTACATGGGTGTGGGCAGAAATCTTGCCTATACGAAAACGGCTTACCAATCGGTAGGTGGTTTTTCACAACACTATCACCTACCTGCTGGAGATGACGATCTATTTGTTCAGTCTGTTGCAAATAAAAAGAATACAACGAGCATCATTCATCCCGAGGCCTATGCCGTATCTGTTGGCCCCATTAACTTTAAAACCTATTGGAGACAAAGACTCCGTCATCTTTGGGTTGGAAAACAATACAAAACGAGTGTTTCACTGTTATTATCTATCCTTCCATTTTTGAATTTACTCTTTTTATCGGGAATTAGCGTTTGGCTATTTTTGGGGAGTCATTGGTTATGGCCCGCCACTACATCCCTCTTAGCATTGATTCCAATTTGGATACTTATGTATCAAAGAGGTAAAATATTACAGATGAATAAAGCCGGAGCACTCTACCCTTTTTATGTGGTATTTCATTCTATTTGGTATGTATTGGTTGGTATACGCGTATTCTTTAAGAAGCAAATCATATGGTAACTTCAGAGATTATATACCGCTATTTTGATCATTTAAACGATCGACAAAAAGAACAATTTGATGCTCTTTTTGAAATCTACGCTCACTATAATGCTCAAGTCAATGTTATTTCACGAAAGGATATGGATAATTTCTATATCCATCATGTACTTCATAGTTTGGCTCTAGCAAAATATGCGGACTTTAAATCAGTTCGGCATTTGGTAGATATTGGTACAGGTGGCGGATTTCCGGGTATACCGTTGGGCATTCTTTTTCCGGAAATTGAATTTTTCCTTGTTGATAGCATTGGTAAAAAAGTAAACATTGTCCGTTCTGTTTGCGATGATATAGGTTTACGCAATATTCAGTCGGCCCATTCTCGAGTGGAAGATCTAAATCAAAAATTTGATATGGCCGTTGCTAGAGCCGTGGCACCAGCGGAAAAATTAGCCTTTTGGATGAAGGGTCAGTTCAAAAAAGGAACGAATATGGCCTTATTGAAAGGCGGTGACCTAACAGAAGAAATGGAGGAAATGGTGAACCGATTCCCCAAAACGAAGTACCGTTTTTACGAAATTCAAAAAGACTTTAAAGAACCCTTTTTTGAAACAAAAAAGGTCGTATTAGTCAAGCAGTAGAGCTCTTGCAGCCTCTAAGGCTGTGGATAAACCATCTGTGTTTTTACCTCCAGCAGTGGCATAGAAATCTTGGCCACCTCCACCTCCTTGAATGTGCTTTCCAAGCTCACGAACCATTTTACTCGCATTCCAATCATTGGCTTTAACCAAGGCTGGATCAATGTAAATTGCAATACCCGGTTTTTCATTTGCAACATATCCCAAAACACAACACAAGGATTCAAAGTGATCCTTCAATTGGAAACAAATCTGTTTGGCAGCGTCTGCGTTTGGTAAAGTTAGCTTTTCAATGAGGAAAACCTTTTGGTCAACCATTTCTGCTTTTGATTTCAAGTCCTCGTAAGCATCAGAAATCATTTGCAACTCAAAAGATTCTACTTTCTTTTTGAGCTGAGCTTGTTGTTCTAGCAATTTATCTATGCTTTGAACCAAATCCTTTGGACGTTGTAATTTGTCGATTATTAGCTCGAACGCCTCCATTTTCTGATTCAAATCCTTCCAGGCTAAATCAGAGGTTACTGCCTCAATTCGCCTTACTCCAGAGGAAATACTTCCTTCGGAAGTTATTTTAAATAGGCTAATCTCTGAGGTATTCGCCACATGGGTACCTCCACACAATTCTACTGAATAAGCTTTATCAAATACAATGACCCTCACAAATTCACCATATTTTTCCCCAAACAAAGCCATTGCACCCATCTGTTTAGCTTCTTCTATAGGCATATTACGATGCTCGATCAAGTTGATACCTTCACGTATTTTTTGATTTACAATGGTTTCAACTTCTTTAATCTCATCCGAAGACATTCTACCAAAATGAGAAAAATCAAATCTCAAGGCTTTATCTGTAATCAACGACCCTTTTTGCGCCACATGGTCGCCAAGCACACTCCTGAGCGCACTGTGTAATAGATGGGTTGCGGAGTGATTACAGGCTATCCATTGACGACGTCTTTCAATCACTTGAGCATTCACTTCACCTTCAAAAGAGGATGGTTCTTTGGATGTGGTAAGGATGTGTAGCTTGTTTTCTTTTTGTGTATCGTAGATAGGAAGAGTTTCACCATTTTCAAAGTTAAGCTCTCCAGCATCCCCAATTTGGCCACCGCTTTCAGCATAAAATGGAGAATTCTCCAAAATCAATTGGTAATTTCTTTTTCCTTTATACTCAACCGAGCGCCAACGAGTAATTCTTGTTCTGGTTTTGGTTTGATTGTACCCCACAAAGTTCTCTTCAGCATCTTCAACCATCCAATTCCAATCCCCTAAGTCTTTTTTAGCATCTGCTTTCGAGCGCTGTTTTTGCTCATTTAGTGCTTCCTGAAATCCTGCTAAATCTACGGTATATCCTTTTTCTCTAGCAATCAACTCAGTTAGGTCAATAGGAAAACCAAAGGTATCGTACAATTCAAATGCCATTGAACCAGGAATTTCTCCTTCGGGGTTTGAATTAAAATACTCTGTGAGTTTTGAAATCCCCTGACTCAAGGTCCTAAAGAATGAAATTTCTTCTTCGCGGATCACCTTTTGTATAAAGTCTGATTGGCTATCTACCTCAGGAAAAGATTCTTTGAAGTAATTCGATAACTCTGGTACCAATTCATTTAGGAAGGGCTTATCGAAATTCAAATAACTATAACCATATCTCACAGCACGACGAAGAATTCTACGAGCAACATAGCCCGCTCCATTGTTGGATGGCAACTGGCCATCAGCAATGATCATGGCAACCGCACGAATATGGTCTGCAATGACTCTAAAAGCAATATCCGTTTCTTCCGCTTTTCCATAATTTTGATTGGAGAGGGATTCGGTTTTCTCGATGATATAGG